>CAZNAK010000055.1:0-7149 GCA_964570645.1 uncultured Cytophagales bacterium
AACCCAGTGGCAGCAGAGTCTATCTCGGCTGCCGCTTTAGGGGCGGGTTTCTTGGCGGCATTTCTGACAGGAACTCTCGCCTGCCTTTGGATGATGCGCCTCGTGAAACGTGGCAAGCTGATCTATTTTGGAACTTACTGCATAGCTATTGGCTTGGTAGCTATATCGGTGAGCTAAATCAAAGCCTCCACTGAATTAAAATCCCGATATTATTGAGGTTACGCATACGCTGCCTATCACTAACTAATTGGTTATCAACAGTTTCAAACTTATTGAAATCGGTGTGACTCGTGTAGCTCAAACCCAAGCTCATCCGCTCGTAGATCGCATACGTAAAGAACAATCCCGTTTGAAAGCCTGCGTTCCAGCCCTCGTAAAGTGTCTCCGTGACATTATTTTGGTAGGTGTATTGATCCTCCAGAATGTTTTGGGCATAAAGTCCGCCATTTACGTACAGCTCTACTTTTTCTGAGACAGGATACCGTAATCGTAAAACTAACGGAACCTTGATCAGTGTGCGTTCGTGATAAAAAGAACCACTTGAGTTAAATCCGTTTCCGCTTAACTCATTAAATCCTACCCCCGTCCCAACGCCAACTACTCCACCAATTTGGTAGATAAAAAGTACTTCGCCAAGATTAGAATCGAGATTATAAGTCGCCTCGTTGTCACTTTCTACAGTTCCAAAACCGAGTCCCCCATACCCTAGGATGTTAAACTTTGGCGGTTTTTCGTCTTGCGCAAAGAGAGTAGAAGCACTTACTAAAGATAAAATCAACAGAATATAATTGAATCTTTGCATAGTTGTGTGTTGGTTGTTTTGATAATACAGATAGGGAAAAGTGGAAAACGTTGCCCTCTTGGTATTTAAAAAATGTAAAAGCGATTTTTGACGCATAGTTCCGATTATACTACTTTAGCCATCATCAAGAAAGAGAGAGATGTTTCGAGCCAATGCCCTAAGTATAAAATCACCCGAGTTCTGGCAACGCGGGCGCGGTTTAGCCCTTCTCGTTGACCCTGATGCTGGTAAAATTGACTATCTGAACGAGTTGTTCCAGCTCCCCAAGTCGTTGCACCCTGACTTGATCCTAGTTGGTGGAAGTTTACTTTTTGAAGATCGGCTCACAGAAACACTCACCTTACTGCGCAAGAACACCGATAGGCCATTAGTTCTGTTCCCGGGAAACGCTTTTCAGGTTTCGCCTTTAGCGGATGGCGTATTGTTCCTATCGTTACTTTCGGGACGAAATCCTGAATTTTTGATTGGTCAGCAGTTAATCGCTACTCCGCGCGTAAAGGCAGCTAACATCTCCGTGATTCCGACAGGTTACTTACTCGTTGATGGTGGAACGACGACCTCGGTCAACTACCTCACCCAGACCCTTCCGCTACCTGCCAGTAAGCCAGAATTAGTCGCCACAACGGCACTAACGGGGCAGTTTTTGGGTAAACAACTGATTTACCTAGAGGCAGGAAGTGGTGCCAGAACACCGATTTCTGGTGCTGTCATCCAAACAACACGATCTGCGATTGATATCCCGATTATGGTTGGTGGAGGCATCCGTACTCCCGAAGCTGCAAGGCAAGCCTGGGAAAGTGGCGCAAATTGGGTTGTCGTAGGAAGTGCCATCGAGAAAAAACCGCTGTTATGGAAAGAGCTAAGAGGATAACGTTTATTCCACGACGACCGTTTTGATATTGACAAACTCTTGCAGTCCCCATTCCGAAAGCTCACGCCCATAACCCGAACGTTTGATACCTCCAAAAGGAAGTTTGGGATCAGAGCGTACCATCTGATTGATAAATACACTTCCCGATTCGATTTTTGTTGCCAGACGCTCGGCACGTTCAAGGTCTTGTGTCCAGATGGAGGCACCCAATCCGTAATCGGTAGCATTAGCGACGTGTAGCAGCTCTTCCTCGGTTTCAAAAGTGAACAAAAGAGCTACGGGCCCAAAAAACTCCTCGTGATAAGCGGGCATAGCAGGCGTGATATTGGTCAGCATAGCGGGCATAAAAAAATTGCCGTTGCGCTCGCCACCGAACAGTAATTTTGCGCCTTTTTTTACAGAATCCTGAATCTGCTTTTCAAGTTTATCCGAGAGGTCTGTGCGCGCCAAACAGCTTAGATCGGTATTTTCACTTTCAGGATTTCCCTGTCGCAGGGCGTGAACTTCTGCACGAAAGGCTTCTACAAACGCGTTTTTGACTGACTTTTCGACCAAAAACCGTTTTGCGGCAATGCAACTCTGTCCGCTGTTCATCATCCTTGCTTTAGCACCGTTTTGCGCGGCTTTCTTGATGTCTGCATCTGCCAAAACAATAAAAGGATCACTTCCACCAAGTTCTAAAACGGTCTTTTTGAGGGCTTTCCCTGCCTGTGCAGCTACTGCGGAGCCTGCCTGTTCGCTTCCTGTAAGTGTGACTCCTTGTATGCGCGTATCTTCGATGAGGGTGGCAACCTGTTCATTATCCGCTAAAATAGTTTGAAAGACTCCTTCGGGATACCCTGCTTCCTCAAAAACCTCTTGAATCTTGAGGGCGCAGGCAGTCGTGTTAAGAGCGTGCTTGAGTAGAGTCGTATTTCCTGCAAAAATAGCCGGAAGGGCATAACGGTAAGCTTGCCAAAAAGGGAAGTTCCAGGGCATGATCCCCAAAACGACACCTAAAGGATCAAAACGAACGTAACTTTTTGAATTATCGGTTTTGATGTGCTGCGGGGCAAGCCCAGCTTCCCCTTCTTCGAGATAATAGTTGCAGAGTAATATACATTTTTGAAGCTCAGAACGAGACTCAGTAATGGTTTTACCCATCTCGCGGGTCATCAATAAGGCAAACTCTTCTAGGCGTACTTGGGTAACTTCGGCAAGTCGTTGAAGGTGATGTTTTCGCGTCTTAAAGCTGGTTTTACGCCATTCTTTAAAACGTTCGTCTGCCTTACCGAGCATTTGTTGTAGAGATGCATCGCTATAAAAAGAATAGTGATGCAGCACTTTTTCTGTTGCTGGATTTACGGTTTGGAAGGTATTTGCCATCGTTACTTTTCTGTGTACAACCTATTAGCATGACTCACGGTTTGTCGTCAGGTCGTTAAAAAGTATTCTTAGGGCGCGAGGCGTTTTCTATTCCACGTTCCGTCTTGCTGACGCGTGTATAGCAAACGATCATGCAAACGACTTGGTCGCCCTTGCCAAAACTCGATTGTCGTAGGGGTAAGCCGATAGCCGCCCCAATTTGGCGGAAGTGGAATTTTCTCTTCGTTGGCAAACTTCTGCTCAAACTCTTGTTGACGTTTTTCGAGGACGTCGCGACTTTCAATCACCTGACTCTGCGGTGATACCCATGCACCGATTTGACTTCCGCGTGGGCGTGAGTGGAAATAGGTCTCAGACTCCTGACGGCTCACCTTTTCAACTGTGCCCTGCACACGTACCTGCCTTTCAAGTTCCAACCAATTAAAGTTTAAGACCGCCTTTGGATGTGCTGCTAGTTCTTGTGCTTTTCGGCTCTCATAATTAGAATAAAAGACGAACCCATTATCTAAACCTTTCAGGAGAACAACTCGCACAGCAGGGAAACCGTCTTGTCCGACAGTGCCTAATGTCATGGCGTTAGGCTCTGGAAGCTCGCTTTTTAGTACCTCATTTAGCCACGCCTGAAATTGTTGCAAGGCATCATGGTGTGCATCGGCTTCAGAAAAAGTTTTTTGACGGTAATCTTGGCGGAGGTCAGCAAGGTTCATAAACGTATTTTTACAAAAAAGTAAACGTAAAAAATATAAATCGGTAAAAGGCTGAAAACAAAAAAGGGAGATCACAAAAATGATCTCCTTTTTTCACACTTCAAACCCAAACTAAACAAATTCTTATATTGTATTTTTCTTTTCTATCGTCTTATTTTGATGCACATATAACGACGACTAATTAAAATTGTTTATTTTGTTTACTCTTTTTCTCTAAAAACTTAACAAAAAAACCTATTTCAGCTATTTTGTGTACTTTCTCTGGCTTTTATCGCCAGAATTGTTCATCAAAAGAGGAACCAGAAACAAGATTTTGAGATAGTTTTTTTAGCCCCTCCGCCCCTTTTAATGTGTACCAGTCTTTTACTAGCTTCTTGGCTACGAAATAGTTTAGTAAACCGCGTTCGTTAAAAAATTGTCGCGGTGTTTTGAGGTCGTCTAATTCAGGCAAGTCAGTACCTCCCCGACTCATCAGCAAAAGTTCGTCGTACCAATTCGGAAACCGCTCATCGACTAGCATGGCTAACCCTTCGTCAAACCAAGTAGGTACTTCTTTCTGGCGTACCCGCCAACCTACACGTTCTGTTAGTTCAGCGTGACAAAGCTCGTGTGCTATCACGTTTACGTTAGTACCCGAGGGATCCAGAATAATGTAGCTTCCCAGGGGTGTAAAATAGGTCATTCCAGCATGCGTACTGCCTTCTCCATATCGATTCAAAAAACCCATTGTATCGCCTACTAACAGCACGGGTAATGCCGTTGTACTTCCCCAAAGTTCTCGTACCCGCTCGTCAGCAAGAAGGTAAAATTCGAGCAGGTTAGCGCGTTGTTCCTCTGACAGGGTAGGCGAAACATAAATGTTCGTCTGTGGAATGTGTTCTAGCTCCACGCCTTTAAAAAAAACGGCACGTATTAAGCCTGGCACCGTCAGTAAGCTCAAAATTAGCCCTAGCAATACTGCTGCGCTTGCTGTTAGCCAAAACCACTTTTTTAAACTCATTACTTGATCTTCTTTTTAGGTTCGGGAACGGGATCATGTCCGCATCCTCCCCAAGGATTACAGCGCGAAATACGTTTAAGACCCAACCACCCCCCTTGAAGGGCCCCGTGCTTCTGAATGGCTTCTATCATATATTGCGAACACGTAGGCTGATAGCGGCAAGCGGCGGGAAAGAAGGGGGAAATCGCTCCCTGATAAAAACGTACAATTCCAATAAGGATGGGTTTGAACATGGTTTAACACTTTTAAAAAAGGTAGTTGGAATAGTTCTTGAACTTTCGGATTTGAACTTTAACAAAATGCCTCATCCAGCATGATGAAATCCAAAAATCCTATACCTACGCGCCCAACGGCTCTTCTTTTTGCTCTTTTCTTATTAGTTGCCTCTGCGGTACAAGCACAATATGATCAAAATGCAAAAAAGCTCTTGGATCGTACCCGAAAAACCTATGAAAACATGAAAGGTTTTGAAACTGACTTCACTTATACCATGAAAAACCCCGCCGCAAATGTTGAGGAGACGCTCAAAGGGCACGTCCAGGTGATGGATGATATGTTTATTTTAAAAACGGGTGACCAAACCATTTACAACAACGGACAGCGAATCTGGACATTTCTTCCAGACATCAACGAGGTAACAATCACTGACTTTAGTGAAGATGATACTGAGGTATCTCCCTCCGCTTTACTTAAAAAATATCAAAAAGGCTTCAAGTACATCATGGCAGAGCCTCAGGACGGGCTTTCAGTCGTTGACCTTACCCCCGAAAATAAGGACGAGACTTACTTCCGCATTCGTATTTTTATTGACTCCAAAACGTCCACGATCAAGAAATGGGTGATGTCAGAAAAGGATGGTACAAAGCACAATTACTCACTGACAAACTTTACTGAACGAAAGCTCAACAAAGCCATGTTTGCCTTTCCTGCGACGCAATATCCCGATGCGGAGATTATTGACTTAACAGAAGGCTAATTTGTTAACACCAAATTCATAGCAAAGTCTACGTTTTTTCTTTGTAAAGTTAGACTTTTGCAAAGCAACTAGTTTTTTTGATTGTAAGGATAATATCTCCATTATGTTGACACGAACTTTATTGTTTATCGCCTTGTCCTGCTTTGCTTTCTCAGGGTATGCGCAAACGTTTGATATCAAAGGAAGCGACACCATGTATCCACTCTTGAAAGAGCTAGCGGAATTATATATGGCTGAAAATGAGGGCGCTGAACTTACAGTTAAAGGTGGCGGGAGTAGCACAGGAATCAGGGCTATGAGAAAGGCAAAAGTAGGCATTGCCATGGCATCACGACAGCTTAAGGCAAAGGAGAAAGAAGAAATCCCAACAGTTAAGCACCAAATTATCGCTTACGATGCGCTTTCGGTCATTGTCCACCCCAGTAATCAGGTTGATGAGTTGAGCATGGAGCAAATCAAAGCCATTTTTACGGGCAAAATCACAAACTGGAAACAAGTCGGTGGTCTTAACGGAGTAATCACTGTTTGTACACGCGACGAAGACTCAGGAACTTATGGGTTTATGCGGGATAAAATTATGGGAGGAGAAAAGTTTGAAGCGTCCGCTCGAACACTAGAGTCTAACTCAGGTATTGTGCAACATGTTAGTTACAACCGCAATGCGATCGGTTACATTGGTCTAGCCTATGCGGAGGATGTCATCAAAACAATTGCTGTCAAAGACGGCAATAAGCCTGCTGTAGTTCCAAACTTTCGTAACGCGATGGAGAAAAAATACCCTATCATCCGTCCTTTGAACCTGTACTATATGCCTAGTCAGGCGGCTCGGGTAGAGAAATTCATCGACTTTGTCATGTCTTCAATTGGGCAGAAACTTGCTGCATACGAAGGTTACATCCCAGCTAAATTCTAAGCATAGCTTACTTAAATTGAAAGCTATTTTTTGCTTCTGTAATACGCCTTTGTGTAAATAACTGCGAGGACGGGCTTCTCTTTTACGAGAGAGTAATAACAGAAATATACGCTTTTTGGGATACCTTTAGCCGTAGTTCTTTGCTGCTATCCGAATTATGGCTATATTCATATATGAATTTAAATGCTTCGGTATTCTAGTTTCCCAATGCGTAATAGCTTAATCAGGCATATCTCAATACTAATCTTGCTCCTTCATGCAGGGATTTCAAAAGCTCAAGAGCCAGTAATAGCGACTCCGAGTTTTGAGGTGCATGAATTTAAAGCCAATGAGTTGCGGATTCTTCAGGATCCCTCAGGGACTTTAAAGCTCGATGATATTTTAAAGCCTGAGTACCAGGATCAGTTCGTTGCGCCAACCTCCGAAAGCTTAAACTTGGGATACACAGAAGATGCCTTTTGGTTAAAATTTAAAGTTAAACGCACCCCCGAAGTAGCCCGTGAGTTCTGCCTCTT
>CAZNAK010000055.1:7159-9779 GCA_964570645.1 uncultured Cytophagales bacterium
CTTAGAGGTCGGGTATGCAGTTATTGACTCTTTGACTTTTTTTAATAAAGACCCTTCGGGCGAGTGGCAAGCTTACCTAACGGGAGATCATTTTCCTTTCAGTGAGCGTAAGTTCAAGCACCGAGACTTCATCTTTCGGGTGGGACTTTCAGATACGGTAAGCACTTACTATTTGCGTGTTCGTACAGGAGGCAGTGTGGTCTTGCCGTTATTCCTTCAGACACCAGAAGCATTCCAACAACGAGATAGCCCGAGAGAGTTGTTCTATGGGATCGCTTATGGGTCTATGTTCATTATGATGGCATACAACTTTATGCTTTTCCTATCCCTGAGGCATCGTACTTATTTGTATTACACACTCAGTATTTTGGGCGGTATGCTTTCGCAAGCTGCCCTGTCGGGGCATACGATCCAGTGGCTTTGGGGAGACTACGTATATTGGTCAAATACCTCAGTAATCGTACTTGTCTGTGTTGCTTTTTTCTTTATCTTGTTGTTTAGCACAGAATTTCTCAGCCTAAAATCGCGAAATCCTGCTTTACATCGTATCCTATTGGGACTATCAATTATCTTTTTAGTCAACGCGGTAGCTGGTTTTCTGCTCGATTACACGCTTGCCACAAGAGCCTCAGTTACGCTGGTTTTGCTGGGTTCGATGTTACTGCTGTTTACTGGCGTTTGGTCTTGGATGAGGGGCAATAACTATGCACGGTTTTTTACCATTGCGTGGGTCGTATATCTCTCTGGGCTTATCGTCTATGCCCTACGAAATTTTGGTGCCGTTCCCGATAGCTTTTGGATACAGCAGATGGTTAGAATAGGCTCTGTTTTGGAGGTAACCTTGTTGTCTTTTGCCCTAGCTGAACGCATCAACGAATATCGACGCGAAAAGGAGGAAGCACAAGAAAAAGCACTTATCAAGTCGCAAGAAAACGAACAAGTGCTAGAAGAGCGAGTCAAGCAGCGTACCATTGCGCTACAAGAGAAGCAAAACGAAGTCATTACACAAAATGAAGAACTGCGACAAACACAAGAGGAACTACAAGCGCAGCGCGATGCACTTGGAAAGAAAAACCAAATACTGTACAAACAGAATCGCCAGGTTTCTAACAGTATCAGGGCGGCTGAGTTAATTCAAAACGCAATTTTGCAGGATAATGCAAAGACTGACTTATTTTTTAGCGAGTCGTTTGTCATTAACCGACCGCGCGATGTTGTGTCAGGAGACTTTTACTTTGTTACCTCTTTGTCTGAAAATGAACTTCTTTTGGTCTCCGCCGACTGTACCGGACACGGTGTTCCGGGCGCGTTCATGACGATTATTGGACATAGCTTTTTAGAGCAGATCATTCAAATAGAACATATTGGACAGCCTGATCAGATCTTGGAGCGTCTGCACGAGCTGGTCTTTAACTCATTACGAAAAGGTCATAGAGAAAGCGATAGTGGTATGGATGCAGCCGTTATATACATCAAAAGAGACGCTGATACATTTACGCTAACGTTTTCAGGGGCAAAAACACCGATTTATTATGCCAGACCAGAAGATAAATCACTTACTGTCATCCGAGGGACAGCCCGTTCTGTGGGTTGGAAGTATCGCAAAAAACGGAGCTTTGATAGCCATAGCCTGCAACTACCAAAAGGTAGTGTGTTCTACACAGGGTCAGATGGATTGCAAGACCAGAACAACCAGATGAATCAACGCTTTACCTCTCCCAAACTTAGAGAAGTACTCGCCTCACAGATGCATAAGCCCTTTTCTGAACAAAAGAAATACCTAGAAGCTACGCTTGATGAGTTCAAAAAAAACGTAGAGCAGCGTGATGATATTCTGTGGCTTGGCGCACGTCTAGGATAATGCGTTAAGAGCAAACAAGAAACACCCCAAGCGTTTTGAGAAACACTTGGGGTGTTCACGTTCACCTTACGGGTTGGTAAGTTGCTTATGCTTCGCTGCCGCCGTCCTCCGTTTCCGTTCCTTCAATGTTCTCTTCTTCTCCCTCGATATGGATAATTTTTGCGACCGAAGAAATATTATCATCATCGCCTAGGCGAATCAAACGAACACCTTGCGTAGCGCGTCCCATAGAGCGAAGGTCTGAGACATGGAAACGAATCGTAATGCCTGAACGACAAATAATCATCAAGTCATCGGCGTCAACGACGCTCTTAATGGTCACAACTTTGCCTGTCTTGTCCGTAATGTTAAGAGTTTTTACGCCTTTCCCACCACGACTCGTCAAGCGATATTCCTCAATGGGAGAGCGTTTGCCATAGCCCTTCTCCGAAACTACCATCAACTCAGCATCTTCTCGCTGGATCGTAACCATTCCGACAACTTTATCCTTGTCATCTGCCAGCTTAGTACTCCGAACCCCCGCTGCTGTTCGTCCCATAGGGCGTACCTGCGACTCGTGGAAGCGTACCGCAAAACCAGAACGCTTAGCAATGATCACCTCATCGTCACCACCCGTAAACTTTACGTCGAGCAGGCGGTCCCCTTCGTTGATTGTAATCGCGTTGATTCCCCCAGCGCGCGGACGTGCATAGGCTTCGAGGGCTGTTTTCTTGATCATGCCTTTTTCTGTACAGAATAAAAGGAAAGGATTCTTGATGT
>CAZNAK010000056.1:0-9740 GCA_964570645.1 uncultured Cytophagales bacterium
TCCGCGAGACCTCCAAGACGTTCAGCCAGCTATTCATGTTGATACGCCACGTTTGAAGCGGATTTTGTTCGCCACGCGCCGAGAGAATCGCGGCAAGGTGCAGAACGTGCGTAATTTTATACGTTGAAATCAGCTCTGCCATCCGTTCTCCATCGGTTACATCGAGGGTTTCAAAAGGCCCGTCGGTTTCTTCAATAGGCTCTCGGATGTCAGTGGTCAACACTTGAGCGGGTGAAAACTGTTGACGGAGATGTTCGGCAAGCTCTGAGCCAAGCTGCCCAAGCGCACCTGTGATTAAAATATTCATAGGCATTTCTTGTAGTGTGTGTAGTCAAAGATACGCCAAATGAATGGTTTATGTTCATTACCGCAGGTGTATCAAAAGCAAATACCCTGTTAACACCGAACACTTCACGACCTTAGGGGGTTCAGAACGTATTCTTCTGTGCTAACCTAAAATCTGGATATGACGAGGCGTTGTGCACATCGAAACGATGAATAAATAACAGTAAAAGCCGTCGGATACAGAAAGCCATCTCATGTAGCAACAGAAGCTCATCACAGCTCATTAAGTTCAAGTTACGATTGTACCCAGATTTGGGAAAACATAACCGATTTGGCTACTTTTAGGCTTACACAAACACCTACAACACTAATATGAAGCGATTTTCGCGGCCCTATCTCCTTATCGGACTGACACTTGCAGGGATATTTTTGCTCTGGGCAAACGCGGAGTGGAATTTTACAGGCGATATAGATTGGCTTGCAGACGGTGGAGGGCACAGCGACTACGAAGGGGAAGACCATGGACGCGATCATGCAGCACCCTGGTATTCGGTGATCCCTTTTGCCTTACTTTTAACAATGATCGCTACAGGACCACTTTTTTATGCGCACTGGTGGCATACAAACTATCCGAAAGTTTCCATTGCGCTGGCTGCTGTTGTTGTAACATTCTACATTTTTTATTTAAACAATCTACACTCCCCCGTACATGCGTTAGCAGAATATGTTCAGTTCATTGCGTTAGTTGGGTCTTTGTACGTGGCTTCGGGTGGGATTTTAATCAAAATTGATCGTCGCGGCGAGCCTTACGCGAACGTCATTCTATTACTTGTCGGGGCGGTAATTGCAAACCTTATTGGTACAACGGGAGCTTCCATGCTACTTATCCGCCCTTTTATGCGCCTAAACCGCAAGCGTATCCAAGCCTATCATGTGGTATTTTTCATTCTTATTGTGAGTAATGTAGGGGGAAGCCTGACTCCCATCGGTGACCCTCCGTTATTTCTTGGCTTCCTAAAAGGAGTTCCCTTTGAGTGGACGCTCATCCATAACATTATTCCTTGGGCATTCGGTGTGCTCGCTCTGACGGCTGTTTTCTTTTTTGTCGATCGGCGTAACAAAACAGAAGATGCTTTTTTCTTAGCTTCCACGGAAGAAGCAAATACGCCCGATGAAAATAATGCGACAAAGAAAGACGCTTACTCAGGAAAGGTGAACATTATAGGAGCAAAAAACTTTTTTTGGCTTTTGTTGATCATCATTGCCGTATTCATTGACCCTAACATCTTTAATTGGGTTCCGGGGATCACTTACGAGGGAGCAAAGTTTTCTTACATTCGTGAGATCATCATGATTACCGTAGCCGTATTATCCTATAAGCTTGCCGACCAGAAAGCAATCAAAGGGAATGAATTTAACCTTGAACCCATCCGAGAGGTGGGGTTTGTGTTCATTGGTATCTTCGGAACCATGATGCCCGCCCTTGAACTAATCGCCAACTTCGCTGAGTCCCCTGAAGGGGCAAAACTTATCACCGAGGATACGTTGTATTGGGGAACAGGAGTCCTTTCGGGATTTCTGGATAATGCACCTACCTACTTAAACTTCCTGACAGCCGCGCTTGCCACTCAGGGCGGTGAAATCGGTACCGCAGTGGATGTAAAAGCCTTTGCCGCAGGTACCGAACCCTTTGTCAACTCGGTATCACAATTAAAAGCAATTTCCGTAGCAGCGGTATTTTTTGGCGCATTAACTTACATCGGGAATGGACCAAACTTTATGGTCAAGTCTATCGCGGAGCAATCGGGGATCAAAATGCCTACTTTCTTCGGGTATATTTTACGTTTTTCGCTACCTATTTTACTGCCTGTACTCTTTTTAGTCTGGTATATTTTTGTTCATGGCTAGCCATGAACTTGTATGATGTACCGAATGGCAAATCTTCACATTTTATTCTACCTTTGTGAGCTATGGATACAGATGTGCAAAAATACCTTTATCCCATACACGACCGCACGTTACAACGCCAAGCTAAAGAGCGACTGCTTGGACAGCGTGGAAAGGTACTTTGGTTTACAGGGCTTTCAGGCTCAGGCAAGAGTACATTGGCGCAGCACCTTGAAGAACGACTCTTCGCAGAAGGACACCTAACTAAGCTACTCGATGGTGACAACATCCGAACGGGGCTAAACAACGACTTGGACTTTTCACCCGAGGCACGTACCGAAAATATTCGTCGAATTTCGGAAGTAGCCAAACTTTTCGCACAGACGGGTATCGTGACCTTAGTTTCTTTCATCAGCCCAAGCCGAGCGATGCGGAAGGCGGCACAAGAAATCATCGGCGAAACAGACTTTTTGGAAGTTTTTGTGGATACTCCCCTAGAAGTTTGTGAACAGCGCGACGTAAAAGGCTTGTACGCCAAGGCACGTTCGGGCGAGATTAAAAATTTTACAGGCATTGATGCCCCCTACGAGGCTCCCGATGCCCCGGCGGTTCGTATTCAGACCGCTAATCAAACGATCAACGAATCCGTGGACGAGCTTTTTTCTTTCCTCGTCCCTCATATTTCAGGATAAACTATGAATTATCAAGTCAGTCACCTCCGCGAACTGGAAGCGGAATCTATGTATGTGCTGCGCGAGGTCGCCGCACAGTTTGAGAATCCCGTATTGATGTTTTCGGGCGGGAAAGACTCTATTTTGATGACACACCTGGCACATAAAGCCTTCTATCCGGGAAAAATCCCTTTTCCACTCCTTCATGTGGATACAGGGCATAATTTCCCAGAGGCTATTAAGTTTCGGGACAATCTGGTCGAGAAACTAGGTGTCCGCCTGATTGTCGGCTCGGTACAAGAGGCGATTGATACCGGCCTAGTCGCTGAGGAAACAGGCTACAACGCCAGCCGAAATATGCTTCAAATCGAGACCCTCTTACATGCCCTCGAAACACATAAATTTGATGCCGCACTTGGGGGCGGACGGCGTGACGAAGAAAAAGCGCGCGCAAAGGAACGCTTTTTCTCGCATCGCGATGAGTTTGGGCAGTGGAATCCCAAAAACCAACGTCCTGAGCTGTGGAATCTCTTCAATGGGCGTAAGCGAATGGGAGAGCATTTTCGCGTGTTCCCAATCTCGAACTGGACAGAACTGGACGTATGGCATTACATGAAAGAGCAGGATATTGAGCTTCCCTCCTTGTATTTTACTCACCAGCGCGAGTGCATTGTGCGCGATGGAGTGATCTTGGCAAAAAATGAGTTTTTACCACTCAAGCCCGACGAAAAACCCGCAATGATGCAAGTGCGTTATCGTACCCTTGGTGACATGACCTGTACAGGAGCCGTGCTCTCGGATGCAAATAACTACGACAAAATTATCGCAGAAGTAGCCTCGACAACCTTCACTGAGCGCGGTAACCGTGCCGATGACAAACGCTCCGAAACGGCAATGGAGGATCGTAAAAAACAAGGATACTTTTAAAAGAAATCAACAATACTCTGGAAGTGGTCGAAGACCCTGCCAGTAGCTAAAAAAATACCGCTTCGGTGACGGCTCTAGCTTCGCCGACAGCTAAACCAAAAACATTCAAAACTGCATGGACTTACTCAGATTTACCACCGCAGGAAGCGTCGATGACGGAAAAAGTACTCTCATCGGACGACTATTGTACGACAGCAAATCCATTTTTCAGGATCAATACAAAGCGATTGAGGCATCGAGCCAGCGACGAGGTGAGGAAAATGTTAACCTCGCCCTTCTTACTGACGGGCTAAAAGCCGAGCGAGAACAAGGCATCACTATTGACGTAGCCTACCGCTATTTCAGTACGCCAAATCGTAAATTTATCATTGCCGATACCCCAGGACATATCCAGTACACACGGAATATGGTCACGGGAGCGTCCACGGCAAACCTTGCCCTGATCCTTGTGGATGCACGGAACGGGGTTGTGGAACAAACCCGTCGTCACGCGTTTATCGCCTCTTTGTTACATATCCCCCACATTATGGTCTGTATTAATAAAATGGACTTGGTGGACTACTCAAAGGAAGCTTATGATCAGATCAAAGAGGATTTCTCTAAATTTTCTTCTAAGCTTGCCGTAAAAGATATTCACTTTATTCCGATCTCGGCACTCAAAGGCGATAATGTTGTCAACAAGTCGGAGGCGATGCCGTGGTACGGGGGCACAACGCTTCTGTATCTACTCGAAAACGTTCATATTGGCAGCGACCACAACCTGGTTGATTGTCGTATGCCCGTTCAATATGTCATTCGTCCCCAAAACGATGAATTTCATGATTACCGAGGGTACGCCGGACGTATCGGTGGCGGGGTTTTCAAGAAGGGTGATAAAGTGATGGTATTGCCTTCTGGCTTCACCTCCAAAGTTACCAAAATCGACGGACCAAACGGTGAGCTAGAAGAAGCCTACCCGCCAATGTCCGTGACTATGCTCCTTGAAGACGATATTGACATCAGCCGTGGTGACATGATTGTCCGAGAAAATAACCGCCCCGAGGTAGAGCAAGACGTTGAAGTCATGCTTTGCTGGTTTGATAGTGACAAAAAGTTACGCCTACGCGGAAAATACGCCATTCGACATACGACGCAAGAAGCGCGTTGTGTCGTCAAGGATATTCAATACAAGCTGAATATCAACACCTTACACCGCGACCTAGAGGATAAAAATATTCAGGTGAATGATATCTGTCGCGTAACGCTTCGTACCACCAAGCCGCTATTTTTTGATAGCTATCGCCAAAATCGCCAGACGGGAAGCCTCATTTTAGTAGATGAAGCCACTAATGAGACCGTAGCAGCGGGAATGATTATTTAGTAGATTCTGAATAAAGACTACAAAAATCTTGAAGACCTTTGTAGTCTTTTCTACGATTACATCCGCTCAGGCATCTCCATTCCGAGAAGTGCCGTCGCTGTACGTAGCAGCCGTGAGGTTTGCTCAGAGAGTGCTATGCGTAAAGATTTGACAGCCTGATTTTCTTCGCTAAAAATAGGTAGTTCACCCCAAAGCTTGCTGTATGCGCGTGCTAGCTCGTAAGCATAACTTGCAATGACGGAAGGGGCAAAGCCCTTAGCAGCTTCGCGGATGTATTTTGGATACTCCACTAGCATTTTGATCAATTCCCACTCCGTTGGTTCAAGTGTAGTAAGCTCCGAGAACGCTTTGGCATCGTAGGCTATCCCTAGTCCATTCGCTTTTCGGATAATCGAGCGAGCTTTGGCGTGCGTATATTGAATATAAACGCCACTATTCCCCTGAAAATCAATTGATTCCTCAGGGTTGAAAAGCATTTTTTTCTTAGGTTCAACACGCAAAAGATAATACTTCAGTGCGCCTAGTGCGAGTTGTTTGTAAAGTATTTCGGCTTCTTCTTCAGAGAAATCTTCAATTTTACCAAGCTCCTGCGTACGCTGACGGGCAATGTCAATCATCTCTTGCGTAATCGCGTCAGCATCGACCACCGTTCCCTCACGGGTTTTCATTTTACCTGTCGGAAGTTCAACCATGCCGTACGAAAGGTGATAAATTCCATCGGCGTACGACCGTCCGAGCTTCTGCATGATGAGTTGAAGCACTTTAAAGTGGTAATCCTGCTCATTTCCAACGACGTAAACCGACGTATCCATCGGGAAGTCTTCGTACTTCAAATCTGCCGTTCCCATATCTTGGGTCATGTACACCGATGTTCCGTCGGCGCGTAAAAGTAGCTTTTCATCTAGCTTATCATCCGTTAAGTCGATCCAAACTGAGCCATCTTCACGGCGATAAAACACCCCTTTTTCAAGTCCTTCCTCTACAATATCTTTCCCCAACAAGTACGTCTCTGACTCAAAATAAAATTTATCAAAAGCAACTCCGATATTCGTATAGGTTTCATTATGTCCCTCAAGCACCCAGCGGTTAAGTTTCTCCCAAAGTGCGTACACTTCAGGGTCTTTTTGTTCCCATTTTCGGAGCATTTCGCGGGCTTCCTCCATGAGTGGTGTTTGGTTAGGGTCAATTTCCTGCTCAGCGGCAATGGCTTTATTGGCCTGGTCGAACTGCACGTAATAATCCCCGATCAACTGATCGCCTTTTTTTCCTTCT
Source organism: uncultured Cytophagales bacterium (assembly GCA_964570645.1). Lineage (GTDB taxonomy): Bacteria > Bacteroidota > Bacteroidia > Cytophagales > Bernardetiaceae > DAISIL01. The sequence continues at coordinate 6,403 of CAZNAK010000056.1, forward strand.
GCGGTTGGCGTAGTCTCGTTACCATATTTCTGGTACATGAGCATCGACTTGCAAATATGGATTCCACGGTCGTTGACAAGGTTAGTTTTGAGTACCTGATCGCCGTTAGCTTCCAAAATCTGCGAGACGCTAAAGCCTAAAAAGTTGTTGCGGAGGTGCCCCAAGTGAAGGGGTTTGTTTGTATTGGGCGAGGAATACTCAATGAGGACTTTTTTATCCGTCTTAGGAAGTTGCCCGAGCTGCATTGCCCCGCTAAGTTCTGCCAGTTGCTTGACCCAAACGTCGTCTTTAAGCTCGATATTCAGAAAGCCTTTAACCACATTGAAGCCTGCTACTAAGTCACAGTTTTCTTGGAGGTATTCGCCTAGCATCTGTGCGGACTCTTGGGGTTTCTTTTGGGTGAGTTTACCAAATGGGAAGGTCACAAAGGTATAATGTCCCGCAAACTCGCGGCGCGTGTCCTGTAAAGTGACCTTTTCGGCTTCAGGAGCCGTACCAAAAAGTGTGTCAAAACCTGCGATGAGGTGTGTCGAAAGGGTAGCCGTTAAATTCATAGGGGCAAAGATACGTAAGTGCTGTAAATAGCTTATTTTTTTAGGTAAAGACAAACATAAAAGAAGCTACGGAATTTTTTAAAGTCGCCGTAGCCCCCCTAAAAAGATATTGAAGCCTTCACTAATCCATCAAAAGCCCTGTAATCACCTTCACATTACGATACTCTCCGATGCGCGGATCAAAAATCTCTTGTTCCACATATTCAAGCTGTACTTCTTTCTTTTTGAGTTTTTCGTAGGTGTTTGCCAGGTCCTCTACGTTAGATTCTACAAAGCCCATCCAGTAAAACTTCTCCGATTTACCACGACTGTCTTTGGCAGTAAATACCACAACTACTTCTGTTTCAATCTCTGTGATGCTGCCTTCAAATGCCTTTACAGTAGGCGTGTTTGCTTCCTCTTCGTCATCAAGCTGCTCCAACTCGGCAAGCTCCATCAGGATTTCGGGACAAAAATTAAGCATTCGTAAGCCGACCACCTGTCCAAGCTTCTCACCTTCGTCTGCCCCAAAGTTATCCATACGCGTGAGGTCAATTCCGTAATCACGTTTGATTTCTTCGGCGTATTTTGTGGCGGGTTCCAGAAAACACAAGCCAAGTTTCATCTGATAGCGTTCAGCGTTTTCATCTTCGGGAATTTCACTCATGCAATCACAAGCTCCCTGCGCGATTTTATCCATGTAGTCGCCCTCCTCTTGTGCCGAGACGGAAAAGCTCAGGGCGGAGAGGAGCGCGAAAAAGAGTGAGTTTTTAAGAACTGTTTTCATAATCTTTTAAAAGTTAAGCGTACAACAATGTACGTAAATATTATCTAACCTCTTGCAAAAAAATAGCTGACTACGACCTTGGGTAGGCTTATTTTTTCGTCCAAGATATCTATTGGTTACTTTACGCCCATGAAAGCTGAACGAATCAAGGTGTTATGTGGACTGATGGGGGTACTGCCTCTTCAAGCTCAGGACGTGGGTGTTTCTTTCGGGTATCATGACCTTAGTCATAGCTACTGGAAAGAAATTATTCGTGTATTTAACGAAGATCGTACCCTCTCGGAGGCACAGCCACAGATTTCTTCGGGCTATTTTGTGAGCGTAGATATGGGTTTTTCGGTGAGTAATCATGCCCGGCTGCTTACAACGTTTAGTTGTATGCATATCCAAAGTAACCGAAATAGTCTTGACATCCAGCAACATTATTGGTCGTTGGACATGAACCTCAACGTATATCCTTTTGGCTTCGGGACACAAGAACACTGCCCTGCTTTTGCCCATATTTTATACGGGAGAAGCTGGCGCAACGGGCTTTATTTTCAGTTTTCGGGGGGTGGAAGCTTGCTGCAAGCACGAAATTACCTACACGGGCAACTCGTAGAAGTGAACGGAGAACCTTATGAACCTGATATATTTAGCCTTTGTCTGGGAGCGGGTGTAGGTTATGATGTCGTTATTAGAGAGCGATTTATCGTATCTCCCTTAATTAAAATACTGCTTTATCCCGATCTTGAATTAGAGGATTATGACTTTGCCATTCACGGCACGGAAATCCTCAACCTGCGCGGTCATCATACAGCAACTCTTCAAAGTATTAAATCAATTCTAATCCATAATTCACGTTATTTAAAGACCATCGCAGCAGTAGAGAGGCCATTTAAGCATTTAATAAATAGCTATGAATACTATAAGCTTGTAGAGAAACTCCTCTGAAGTGGGTCAATCTCGGTCATCCCTTCGACTGATCGTATATAAACTCAAAACGCCCGTAAGCATGATGGCCAAGACATATCCCAACACACTTAGGTAAGGTATTCCCCAGAGACGCGGCATATCGGGGTTGTAGTCACCAACGGCAGCGATACTCCCCCCTATGATGAGGGCTGCAATAAAAATGGTCAGGATGATTTTATTTGCCGTCGAGTCAATCTTTCGGAGGATAGACTTATAGCCCCGGATGTCGATGTTGAGCCGAACGTTATCCTTTTTGACCTTTTTGAGAATGTAACGAATCTCAACGGGAAGGGTGTAGAGCAAAGAAGCAAGCTGTGAGGCCGTAAAGGTAACCTCGCCGCTGATATTATCGAACGAGTACTGCTCCGCCATGAGCTTTACGCCGTAGGGTTTGATGTAGTCAAAGGACTCAAAATCAGGGTGAAGGTGTGTACCAATACCTTCCAGAATCGCTAGGGCACGCAGCACCAAAAACACCGATCCTGGGATCTTCATCTGATAATTGTAGCTGATCCGTTGGAGCCGTGCCGTGAGGTCTTGCATCCCCAAGTCACCCGTATCCATGACGATATAATCTTCAATCAATCCGTTGAGATCACGTTCGAGCATACGAATGTCTTCGACTTCGCTATCTATGGCGAGTCGGCGCAAACTAATCGCCATTCCTCTCGAATCCTGCTTTGCCAAGCTGATAAACACGCCCGCAAAAGCAAATTTTTCCTGCTGTCGCAGTTTTCCCGTCATGCCGTAGTCGATGAGTGTGATCGAGCCGTTCGGACGAATAAGATAGGGGGTCATGTCCTTGATATAGTGGGTCATTACTTTATAACGATTGCGATTCAAGGCGGCCACCGCGCGGGCGCCGTCATCACCGGGAAGCCTGATGATCATCTGGTGAATTCCCGGATGGTTGCGCAACGGCCAGGTCACCAGGCTCTGGATGTTGATGTCGAGATCCCGCAGAATGGCACTGACCTCGGCAATGGTGCCGATGCGGTCTTCGACCAGGACGCTGATGCGCACCGACTCCTCGTTCATGCCGATGGCCTCGAGCAGGACGTGCA
>CAZNAK010000057.1:0-9024 GCA_964570645.1 uncultured Cytophagales bacterium
CCTTAACCGCAATTGGGCAGGCAAAACCCGAGCAGCTCGTGTATCGAGACGGAGCAAAGAAAGGGGATATTTTGTGTGTAACGGGTGATTTGGGCGGAGCTTACATTGGCCTGCAACTCTTAAACCGCGAAAAACAGGTTTTTGTCGAAACGCCCGACGTGCAGCCCGAGCTTACAGGACATGACTACGTGTTACAGCGTTACCTTCGTCCCGAAGCGCGAACGGACGTTATCCATGAGTTGCGGGAGAAAAAAATCCAACCCACGGCAATGATCGACCTCTCGGACGGGCTTTCGTCGGAGGTGCTGCATATCTGTCGGCAGTCACGCCTGGGTGTGGTGTTGTTTGAAAAAAACATTCCCGTGGACTATCGCACCGAAAAAAGCCTCGAACCCTTCAACCTTGGAGCTATGACGGCGGTTTTGCATGGCGGTGATGAATATGAGTTGTTATTCACGATCTCCCAAAACGATTACGAAGTCATCAAAAATCATCCTGACATCCATTTTATCGGCTATATGACTGAACCCGAAAAAGGTCAAAAGCTGGTCATGCTGAGTGAACAGGTCATTGATATTACGGCGCAGGGCTGGAATCATTTTCAGGGATAAGCTACTCATTTACAGAAGGTAGCATATTATCTTAGTCGCTCTTCGTTTTACTGCGAAAGACCTTGTTTTACCTGCAAGCAGATACTCAGTATTTATTTAGACTTTGTATAAATTTTTGATTATTAGAACTTTCTATCAATACACTTTGTCACAAAGGTGTCTGTATCATTAGACGCATCTATCTTACTATTCATTTTTTAAAAACAAATATTATGGAAACTTGTCCAGTATGCAATGCTACAGCCGTACAAGGCTGCCAACAACCAGAAACTAACGAATGTCCTCGCGGTGACGAGAAGTAGTTACAAGTTTTGTTTTGGTTACAGAACCCTGAGTATAGTTTTTTTATACTTAGGGTTTTCTGTGTTAACTCTAATTTAATGGCTTACGAAAGGCATTTTTTTGAGATACGTATCATCCTCTACCTGTTTGAGAAGGAAATCTGCTAAGTCTGCTCTTGAAATTTTGGTGCTTGCATTTACACCAACCCAGCCCACGCGATATTCACCTACTTTCGGATCGTTGGTTAGTCGCGGTCCACGTACGATAATCCAGTCTAATCCACTTTCTGCCAAAACCTCATGGTGTGCTATGGCATCGTTGAGCACCTTTGGAACAGCAATTTTCATGATAAGCCGGATCATTTTATCGGCAAACTTCGGCTCATCTTTTTCGGGATACGGTAACCCACCTCCCGACAGAGAGATCACTTTAGTAATTCCCTCTTGCTTCATGGCTTGCACGATATGCTTTGTCCCATTGGTTTGAAGCCATTCTGGTGAGCCTTTGACGTGTCCAAAAAGACTGACGACAACATCAGTACCTGCTACTACGGTCTGCACATCTTTTTCGTTTAGAACATCCCCTTTGACAACCAATAAATTTGGATGTGTGAGGTGGACTTTAGAAGGTGTACGGACCAGAGCCTTGACGCTGTACTCATTTTCTAGTGCAAGGTCTAAAAACTCCTTTCCTGTTTGTCCTGTTCCGCCAAATAATGCGATCTTTTTCATAGTTATTTTTCCATATTTACCACAAAATTGTATATCCTCATTTGAATAAGCCAGTATGTCTCTACTAACCTTTTTGTATGTATAGAAAATTAAACAATTTGTATTATTCCTCGTTTCACCGCCCAAGCGAGCAAGTTAAAGCGTTTTATTTTCGATATTAATAGCTTACGCGAGGGCTTTAAGTCCTAAAAAGACAACTACAGTGATATGCCGAGTGCAGCATTATTAAGAACATTGACAGAAATGGCTTGCTTCGCTCAGTTATACAAAGTTGGATTTATGCTGATGCTTATATGAAAAACAAAATAGGACTTTACAGGTTAAATATAGGGCAAGAGTGGACGTAAAATACCGTATATTTCCTGTTCTTCTTGCACTGAGCCTAGCGATATTGACTAGGCTATTTTTTTCACGAAGGCTAAAAAATAATACTACTATGAATGGACAACTTGCGCCCGATGTAACACTTTACAATGATGAAGGTAATCAGGTAAGTATCTCAGATTATCGAGGTAAGAATCTGGTAATCTTATTCTTTCCTCTGGCTTTTACGAGTGTTTGTGTAACAGAGTTTTGTCGTGTTCGAGATGACCTAGCTAACTACAATAATGCTGATGCGGAGGTCGTAGGTATCTCAGTGGATTCACATTTTGCTTTGGCGCGTTTCAAGGAGGATAATTTTTTAAACTTCTCGCTGCTTTCTGACTTTGACCGAGAGGCAGGAAGTGCGTACAACACCTTGTATGGGCCAGATGAATTTGCCTTAGTTGGGATGAAGTGCCTCTCACGGCGTGCTGTTTTTATTTTAGATAAAGAAGGAATCATTAGACACAACGAAGTTTTGGAGTCCATTTATGACTTGCCAGACTTTACCGCCGTTCACAATGCACTGGCAAGACTCAAATAGCGTAAAAAAAGTAATTTTTCTAAACGCTTCTACAAGTTTTGGGTTAGGATAACGAAACATATTTTTTTATCGTAAACCAGAAAAAATAATGGTCGGACAACCTGCACCTGATTTTACTTTATTTAGTGACGAAGCTAAAGAAGTTAGTCTTTCAGATTACAAGGGTAAAACGCTAACAATTTTGTTTTTCCCTCTAGCTTTTACGAGCGTCTGTACAACAGAGCTTTGTAATGTACGGGATAATATTGCGGCTTATAATAAGTCTGAATCGGCTGTTGTGGCAATTTCAGTGGACTCACACTTTACTTTAGCTAAATTTAAGGAAGAACAACACCTTAATTTCCCGTTACTCTCAGATTTTAACGGTGAGGTATCCAAAGCATACGGTGCGATATACGATAACTTCGCTTTTGGCATGAAGAACGTGTCCAAGCGTGCGGCTTTCGTAGTCGATGCCGAAGGGATCATCCGATATGCTGAGGTACTCGAATCCGCGGGTGATCTTCCTGACCTCGAAGCGGTACGCAAAGTAGTTGCTACTTTATAAACAATTTTTTAAAGCCTTGTAGGGCACTCTATTTTCACACAACTAAACTTTTAAAACCATGGCATTTGAACTTCCAAAACTTGATTACGCATACGATGCACTCGAACCACACATTGATGCACGTACGATGGAAATCCACCATTCTAAGCACCACGCAGGATACACTAGCAAATTGAACGCTGCCATCGAAGGTACCGATCATGCTAGTAAATCAATTGAAGAAATTCTGGCAAACGTTAGTACGGCAGGTGCTGGTGTACGCAACAACGGCGGTGGCTTCTACAACCACAAATTATTCTGGGAAGTCATGTCACCTAATGGTGGAGGCACGCCTACGGGTGATCTGGCAGCGGCAATCGACGCAGCTTTTGGTTCGTATGACAAAATGAAAGAAGAATTTGAAGCCGCAGCCAAGACGCGTTTTGGCTCGGGCTGGGCATGGCTGGTGGTCGGTGCAGACGGTAAACTGTTTGTGACCTCTTCACCCAACCAAGATAATCCGATGATGGACATCGCCGAGCAGAAAGGTACACCAATCCTCGGACTTGACGTTTGGGAACACGCCTATTACCTCAATTACCAGAACCGTCGTCCTGACTATGTTTCTGCATTTTGGAACGTAGTGGATTGGAATAAGGTAGCAGAGAAATTTGCAGCAGCGAAGTAACGCTTTCTTTTTTCTGAAAACGTAATACAAAATGCCCTCGGCGATCAAAACAGATTGCTGAGGGCGTTTTTTGTGTACCTGTCAAAAGAAAAGCTCAAAGCCCAATCAAAATTTCTTTCACCGTCGCTGGACCTCCGTACACAAAGCCCGTGTACAGTTGTACTAAATCTGCTCCTGCGTTTAACTTTTCCTGTGCCGAAGCGGCATCCGCAACACCACCTACCCCCATGATCACCGCCCCTTCTGGAAGTCCTTCTCTTAAATAACGTACCACTTCGGTAGCGCGTTCCCGAACGGGGCTGCCACTCAAACCACCTGCACCAATCGCGTCAAGTTGTTGCGAAGAAGCCTGAAGTCCAGCGCGGGAAACCGTCGTATTTGTCGCGATTAGTCCCGAAAGCCCTACGCTACGATAGATTTCAAGAATATCATCGAGCTGTCCCTCGGTAAGATCGGGCGCAATTTTTAGTAGTAAAGGTTTAGAGTTTGTGCGCTGCTGATTCAGCTCTTGCAGCCCCGCTAGTAAGCGGAGCAGCGGTTCTTTGTCTTGCAGGTCACGTAGCCCCGGCGTATTGGGTGAGCTTACATTGACCGCCAGATAATCCACTACCTCAACCAACTCCTCGAAGCCCTGTCGGTAGTCCTCAAAAGCAAGTTCGTTTGGCGTAACTTTATTTTTTCCAATGTTCCCACCAACGATTAAATCTGTTTTCCGCGCTTCCAGGCGTGCCTTCATAGCTGCTAATCCCTCGTTATTGAAGCCCATGCGGTTGATGAGGGCCTTGTCCTGCGGCAAGCGGAATAAACGTGGCTTGGGATTCCCAGCCTGTGGCTTTGGCGTAACTGTGCCGACTTCAATAAACCCAAAGCCAAAGTGTTCCCAAACGTCAATGAGTTCTGCATTTTTATCAAAACCCGCCGCAAGGCCCACGGGGTTTTTGAAGCGTAAACCCATGAGTTCTTTCTCGAGGGAAGCACGAGGTAAGGAAGGGGTTATTGCGCTCAAAGTCCCTGCCTGATGCGCCGTTTTGAGCGCAGAAAATGATAAACGGTGTGCTGTCTCGGCGGGAAGTTGGAAGAGTAAGGGTTTGAGAAGGCTTTGATACATCGTCTTTTTGCAGACAAAGATGAGCCTTTAAATAGCAAAGCACAAAATAATACTTCAAATTTCTAATTTTCTTACTTTTGAGATGATGCTTTTCTCACGCCTTCACTCCACGTTAAACGACTCTAGGCGGCTGCAATCCCTCGATTTTATACGGGGTGTAGTCACGATTTCGGTATTTTTGACGCACTTTGGCATCTCAGAGTTTTATAATGTGGAGGTAGATACCTTTTTTATTTTGTCGGGTTTTTTGGTAACGCGCTCACTTTGCCATAAAAGTAGAAACGTGAATCGCCGCTACATGATCCGACGAGCCGTACGGATTTTCCCTTCGTATTACTTTTTTTTGGTTACGGCATTTTTGATTGGCTACTTCTTCTTCCGAGAGGTGTACGGTGATGCCCTGCCGAGGCTTTCCGAGTGGAAAGAGTACGTTTTTTTTTACCGAAACTATGCCGGACCACCCAACCGCTGGGCATTTGAGCACGTCTGGTCGCTGTGTGTGGAGGAGCATTTTTATATTCTGATTCTTTTTGTCTCGCTTTCCGTTGGTAGCAGGGCGCAGTTTCGTAAACGGGTAGCGTGGTTTGCTTACGCCTTACTCGTGAGCAGCATAGGTTTGAAGTTACAGACGATCTTTACGCTTTTTGCCGAATACCCAACCTTCACACACAACCGACTGGATAACTTTGCTTACGGTATCCTTATCTTTTTGTATCAAGATCGCTTGCGTAGTAGTCCGCTTTGGCGTAACCTGCCCACTCTTATCGTCTGTTTTCTGGGGCTAGGTACTACGATTTACTTTACTAACCCCGAAAATGTGTTAGTACTCCGTATTTTAAGTCCCGTTTTTCTTTCTGGAATGATGATTTTCTTGATGGGATTTCACTTTTATCCGCGCTGGGTTCGTGCAGTGGCGTTTTACAGCTATAACGCCTACCTGTGGCATTTTTTTCTTGTAATCCCCGTTCAGTATTATTTTCCAAGTTTTTGGCTGAGCTTTTTGGTTTACACTTTATTAACGATAAGCTGTACATTTTTGACCACACACCTTGTAGAGGGGTACTTCTCGAAGAAAATAGCAACCCGCTACTATTATCAAAGAGGATAAACAGGAATTATTCCTTTTCTGCACAAGAATCAATTAGCAAAAAATGGTATGAAAATTATATAATTATTGAATAGTATGCGTTATCTAAACGTCTATGAAGGGATTACTTCTTTTTTGCTTGATCACGCTAAGCGCCTCACTCATCGAAACTTTTGCGCTACATTGTGAAGCGTTCAGATAATATGGCTAAATTGTTGTAATAGTTTGAATAGTTTTTTGTTTATTGGTTCTATGCCTGATACTACTACTCCTGAATTTAAAATCTTGATCGTAGATGATATTCCCAGCAACCTTTTTACCTTGAAGGTTTTACTGGAAGAGCATTTTGATGCCGAGATTTTGGAGGGAAATTCAGGCTTTGAGGCACTCGAAGTACTGATGAAAACAACAGTGGACCTGATTATCTTAGATATTCAGATGCCCGAAATGGATGGTTTTCAGACTGCTAAGCTGATTCGCTCACGGCGAAAAACCAAAAATATCCCGATTGTCTTCCTTACCGCTGCTTACAAGTCTGAGGATTTCCGACAAAAAGGACTTTCGCTGGGTGCAACCGATTATCTGACTAAACCCATTGATGATTATCAGCTTACCACACGGATCAAGTCCTACCTGAGTATCATTCGCTTAGAGCGCGATCATAAGCGCGAGCTAGAACGCAAAGTAGCCGAACGTACCCACGAGCTTGCTGAAAGTAACCAGAAGCTCGAAACAGCACTCGAAAAGCTGCAAAATGCACAGCGTCAGGTTATTGCGCAAGAAAAGCTCGCCTCCCTGGGAGAGCTAACAGCAGGTATCGCGCACGAGATCAAAAATCCACTCAATTTTATCATTAATTTTTCGGAGCTATCGCAAGAACTCGTCACGGATATGCAGGAAACCGTTGAACCGCTCAACGGAAGACTCTCAAACCCCGAAAAAGATGAAATTCATGCAATCTTATTGGACTTACGCGAGAACGCCCAAAAAATCAATGAACACGGTAAGCGTGCGGACAGCATTATCAATAATATGCTCGTTCATTCCTATGAGAAAAAAGGGGTTATGCAGGAAATCCCGATCAATACCATGCTTCAAGAGTACGCCAGCCTTTCCTACCACAGTATGCTCAACAATTACAAGGGGTTCGCCTGTACTATCGAGTATGACCTTGACCCTGCGGTAAAAGAGGTAAAGATTATCCCGCAAGATATGAGCCGTGTGTTCCTTAATTTACTTAATAATGCTTTTTATACGCTTTATAAAAAGTCCATCGCCGATGAGGAGTTCCGCCCCGTCGTCGAAATCAAGACGATTCATCAGGGCGACAAAGTAGAAATCATTATCCGCGACAACGGACTGGGGATTCCCGAGAAGATTATTGAGAAAATATTCAATCCTTTCTTCACGACGAAGCCTGCGGGCGAAGGAACAGGGCTTGGACTATCAATTTGTTATGATATTGTGCGAAACATTCATAAAGGAGATATTCAGGTCGCTTCTCATCCAAACGAGTTTACCGAGTTTAGCATATTCTTACCGCTTTAAAACCCTTTTACGCTTAGCTTTTGGCAGCGTTTTCCGTAGGTTCTAAAAATGCTAAGCTCTTGCTTAGACTCGCTATACAGGAGTGCAATTTCACTGACGGTCTCTAAAGAAAGAACCTTTTCCCCCGAAAGTGCGTCGAAAATCTCTGCCTTTTGTCCCCCACGATCCAGCCATACAAGCCACTCGCGTCCTGCCCGAAAGCGATAGTACTGAAAGTCCGCCATTTTTGCTTTTGGGGTGGCGATACGAAAGCGCTCTTTGCCCTCCGAGTCCAAAACCGAAAAGCCACTCGCGTCCTTTCTTACGCTCACCCAGGTATCACCGCGTACGATGTCGGGGACAAGGGTAAAACGCATCTCACCCTCCGAGGGAAGTTTATCTCGTTTCAAGACTTCACCCTTAAAGTTGAAGCGAAGTAACTCGCCCACGTCGCTCAAAACCAGTACTTCAGTATTTTCCATCTGATCTCCTTCAAAAACCAAAAATGGGTTACTGATAGGAGTCTCAAACCGCAACGGAAAATTGGGATATTGTCTGGCGTTGCGCTTAATAAGGTTCGCTGTTCCGTCTCGTTGAATGGCTAAAAAGCAGTCTTGCACCCCCACTCGCCGATGTATCGCCGCCGATGCCAAACGCGGAGAAAGTGTCTTGGGTTTCCAGCCTTGTAGCCCATTTCCCTCTTTGTCGTAGAGGTAAAGCCGTCCGTTTTGGTCCGCAGCAAGAAAGCGATAGTTCTTGGAATTATCATAATCTACGACGGTCATGGACTGAATTTGCGTTCGTTCGGGTAACTTAATGGGAAAGTTGGGTAGCGTCCGTCCAAGACGGTCTAGGGCAAAAATCTCGCGGTCTGTTGCCAGAGCGTATTGCAGCTTACCGTTGTTGTAGAAGTCAATTTGTTGAATAGCGTTCTCCACCAATCGTCCCGCCAGATTCTTTCGCCACAAGATTTTTCCATCGCGAGAGATCAAAGCAAGTTCATTTTGTTCGTTTTGCACCAATATTTCACGACTACGATCAATATAATTGGTAACCAAATGCGGCTTGGTGACCAAATTCATCTCAAAAACGGAACGCTGTACTTCTCTAAAGCCTAGGCTTTCTTTTTTAGGTGTATCAGAGGCAATCTTAGGTTCTGGAGTATCCGAAAACCGCATTAAGAAAGTTGCATTTAGTTTTTTCTTACTCGTCGGAGTAAGCTGAAAGCTGATAAATTGTGTACTTAGCCACGTTTGCGGATACTTGGTAAATGTATTTTCCCATGCAGGATTAAGGCTTTCTGTGAGCTGCTGCCAGAGTCTTGGGCCGCTCACGACTAGACTTAAAGAAGCCTCGGGGTCAAGCTGGTTAAGGAACTTCTGCTCATAAAGACTGCGCTGCCAGGTACGTTCGGCAAGTAGGTCGTCATAAAGGTTTTTGAGCGTTTGCGCAGAGTTGGCTAGAAGTAGCGTTCGATCTGGCAGAAACGTAAAATAAGTTTTATCGAAGCCCGAAAACACCTCTCCAAGGAGCTTTTTGGGAAACTCCGAAGCATGA
>CAZNAK010000057.1:9034-9737 GCA_964570645.1 uncultured Cytophagales bacterium
AGCATGAAGGACGTGAATATTCCAACGTTCGTACCGCTGAACAAGTGAATTTCGACGCTTTGGTGGCAGGGTATTTTGTGCAAAACGCATGAGCAAGCTTTCGGCAGCATCGGCGTTTTGAAGCGGTAAAACGACCAAGCGCGGCGACTCTTGCTGCGACTCTTTTTCGAGGACAGCAAGAGTCGCCTCAGCGTCAAGGGTTTCAAGGAAGGCTTCGGTCTGAAAGCTGTAATCGTCATCCCAGGCCTGCCAACTTACGTTATTCTCTTGCTGCTTTTTCCATTTTTGGAGGTACTCCTCAATATCCGCCCAGCGTTCTTGCAAAAGTAACGAAGTTTGCCAAGGCACATAGCGATATTCCTTCGAGATCCCCTCAGGAGGCTGGTTGATAAGCCCTAAAAGCGAGCTAGAGCCATAGGCTTCTAGCTTTCCTGCACCCAAAAGCTGCTGACTTTCGAGCCGTAGTCCCAGAGAAAGATAGCCCGTAGGTAAGGTTGGTTTGGGAACCACCTCATCAAAAAAGGCAGAAGTCAACGCCCCCCAGTTCTGGAAGGGAATAAAAATATTAGCCAGTCTGCCACCAGGCATTGATTTGGGCTTGATAAGTAATTTACTATCCGCTCCATTGGTATGCCGCACCGCTTGGTCAAGCAGTAGCGGCTCAAAGCTTCCCATCCAAATGTCATCCTCCCACAGGAAACCA
>CAZNAK010000058.1:0-9704 GCA_964570645.1 uncultured Cytophagales bacterium
GGTTTACATCATGCCGCCCATTCCGCCCATGCCACCTGGCATACCGCCTGGCATTCCTGCGCCAGCCGCACCTTCTTCTTCTGGCTCATCGGCAACAACACATTCTGTTGTGAGTAGCAATGAAGAAATTGACGCTGCATTTTCGAGTGCCAAACGCGTTACTTTTGTAGGGTCAATAACGCCTGCCTCAAAGAGGTCTTCGTACTTGTCCGTCCGTGCGTTGTAACCAAAGGCGCCTTCACCTTCCTTGATTTTCTGTACAACTACTGAGCCTTCGCCGCCTGCGTTACTTACGATGGTACGAAGCGGTGACTCAAGTGCAGAAAGTACAATGTCCACACCGATTTGCTGATCGTGGTTTTCTACTTCGATCTCGCCCAGACTCGCCAAGGCACGGATCAACGCGACACCACCACCCGCTACGACACCTTCCTCTACGGCAGCGCGTGTAGCGTGGAGGGCGTCGTCAACGCGGTCTTTTTTCTCTTTCATCTCAACTTCTGTTGCCGCACCTACGTAGAGGATGGCTACACCACCAGCAAGTTTAGCCAAACGCTCTTGGAGCTTCTCGCGGTCGTAATCCGAAGTTGTGTTTTCGATCTGTGACTTAATGACGTTCACACGACCTTTAATGTCTTCCTCAGCACCTGCACCGTTCACGATAGTGGTGTTGTCCTTGTCGAGAATGACTTTTTCGGCACGTCCGAGCATATCAATCGAAGCGTTTTCGAGTTTGTAACCACGCTCTTCAGAAACTACTGTACCGCCTGTCAAAATGGCAATATCTTCGAGCATTGCCTTACGACGATCACCAAAGCCTGGTGCTTTTACGGCAGCTACCTTCAGTGCGCCACGGATTTTGTTTACTACGAGTGTTGCCAGTGCTTCCCCGTCCACATCTTCTGCAATAATCAGCAAAGGTGAACCTGTTTGTGCAACGGCTTCCAACACTGGGAGCAAGTCCTTCATCGTAGAAACTTTCTTGTCGTAGATGAGGATATATGGCGTTTCGAGGTTCGCTTCCATAGACTCTGTGTCCGTGACGAAGTACGGAGACAAGTATCCACGGTCAAATTGCATACCTTCTACCGTTTTTACCTCCGTTTCTGTACCTTTTGCTTCCTCAACGGTGATAACGCCGTCCTTTCCGACTTTCTCCATCGCATTGGCGATCATTAAGCCGATTTCGTTATCGTTGTTAGCAGAGATCGCCCCTACTTGTGCAATCTCGTTAGATGTATTGATCGTCTTGGACTGGGCACGGAGGTTTTCTACTACGCGAATAACTGCTTTGTCAACACCACGTTTTACGTCCATTGGGTTCGCGCCAGCCGCTACACTCTTGATACCAGAGTTAAAAATAGCCTGTGCAAGAACGGTTGCCGTTGTTGTACCGTCGCCTGCGCTGTCAGCGGTTTTTGAAGCTACTTCTTTTACGAGCTGTGCGCCCATATTCTCGACGGCATCTCTAAGGTCAATTTCTTTGGCTACCGTAACACCGTCTTTGGTAACGGAAGGTGCGCCAAACTTTTTATCAATGATTACATTACGACCTTTTGGTCCGAGCGTAGTCTTGACCGCATTTGCCAAGGTATCTACCCCTTTCTTGAGACGGTCGCGTGCCTCTATATCGAAAAAAATTTGCTTTGCCATAACTTAAAATAGTGAGTTAGGTGTTGTGTATTTTGTTATACTTAAAAAAATAGAATTAAAGAATCGCATAGATGTCAGACTCCCGCATGATGAGATAATCTGCCCCTTCATAGTTAAGCTCTGTACCAGAGTACTTCCCGTACAGTACGCTGTCGCCTATTTTGACGGTGATTGGCTCATCCTTTTTGCCTTCACCAACCGCTACGACTGTTCCGCGTTGTGGTTTTTCTTTCGCGGTGTCAGGGATAATGATGCCTGAAGCGGTTTTTTCTTCTGCCGCTGCTGGTTCTACCAACACACGGTCGCCCAAAGGTTTAATGTTCATTTTACTCAATGGTTTTTGATTAAGACTGAAATGAAAAAGAACGTTTGTTTTACGTTCTGTGACTGCTGTAATCAGTTTGTGTGCCAAGGCAAAAAGCCTGTCAAATGTGTCAGTTGAAATGACAAAATTACAGGGTAGCGACAGATCACCATGATCTACTTCCTTTTTTCAGCCGAAAAAGTATCATTCAGAAGTAAGAACTGCCCACCTAACTGGTGCTTTTAGCGGAGCATCCTTACAAAATCATAAAGCTCTCCCTCGGGAAGGTCGAAACGAACTTCTGTCTGTGTGGATAGATACCGAAGAGCCTCAAAAAAGGCTTTACTAGGCTTGCGATTGCTGCCAAACGCAAACGTCTCCGCATTTTCGCCCTTAAACTTGAGGTTGACTTCAAGCGTATGCCCAAAAAGATTCCATTCGTGTCGTCTTCTGACCTCGATACTTTCGATTTCGTGTAAACGATACATTTGCTTTTTTTGGAGAAAGCGATGCACACGAAGACCATTTTTAAAAACTACAAAACGCGTGATCTTTTTTAAAGTCATCCGTGAGGCATACAAACAGGCGCATCGGGTAATTTTCCTTGGAAAAGTTCCTATTGGAGAGACATTATATCATTATCCGCTGTTCTCGGTTAAGGTATTGCCATCTTTAATTGAAGGTTTGAGTCAAAGTTTGCTTGAAGCAATGGCGATGGGCGTTCCTGTGGTGGCGACACGGGCGGGTGGAAACCCAAACTTAATTCGTGATCCTGAAAATGGCTTACTTCTCGATGATCAGGACATCCGAACGCTGGCCAGCCACATCAAAAGTTTGTACGAAACACCGAAATTCGGGCGCAACTGATAAAAGCAGGCAAACGGACGGCTCTTGAAGATTTCTCGATGGGCCGCGTCATCTCTCGTTATGAAAAGTTATTTACTGACTTACCTCCAGGGAAATAGCGTTAAAGTTTGGAAAGAGCCTAAAAGAGTAACGTTTTTTTAAGTGAGGGTTCTTGATACCTTGATAGCTTTGTAAATTATGCGTTTTGTGCATTTTATCATAGCGTTTTTGTGGGCAACGAACGTGTACGGACAGACCGATAGCCTTGAAATTGTCTCGATTCATATCGAGTGCCATCAAAAAACCAAAGACCAAATCATTACCCGCGAACTCGCCTTGAAAATCGGCGATAAGATTGCTCGTAAAGACTTGGACGAGGTTTTGGAGCAGGAAAATAACAAGATTTTCAATATTGATCTCTTTACCTCAACCCACATTCATCCCTACGAAACCGAGCCGAACAAGCTGGCCTTGGTAATCAGTGTGGATGAACAGTGGTATCTCTGGCCGACACCGATTCTGGAGCTTGCCGACCGAAACTTTAACGAATGGAGACAGCGTGGAATGCCATTAAACCGCATCGAATACGGCGGAAAGCTCATCCAGAACAACTTTCGGGGACGCAACGAACGCCTTCTCCTTCACCTGCAATTTGGTTTTACGCGCAAGATCATTTTGGACTATCGGATTCCTTACGTTAGCCGAAAGCAACGCACAGGGCTTCATTTCAACCTACTTTTTGCCGAAAACAACTCGGTGGCTTACCAAACCAATGACCATTTCCTAGACTTTGTGGATGGCGATCCTAACATCCTCCGACGACGCTTTGAAGCTGCGGTCACACTAAGCAAACGATTTAACTTTTATGCCAGCCATAGCTTTACGGCTTCTTTTGGCGCGAATCAAATTCAGGACACCATCGCGCAGCTCAACCCAGACTATTTTTTGGACGCCAGACTTAACCAGCGTTATTTTGGGCTAGGCTACCGCTTTCGATACGACCGACGCGACCGCGCCCCCTATCCGCTAAGGGGTTATCAGATAGGTTTTGGCGTAACACAAGAAGGTTTAGGCATCTTTGGAGACCTCAACTTGTTTACCTTGCGCCTTTATGGGGCAAAATACACTCAGATAGGAAAACGCTTTTTTGTCGCGCATGGATTAGGTGTCAAAGTTGCCCTACCCGATGAGCAACCCTATTTTAATCGTCGGGCCTTGGGATATAACGAAGAATTTGTGCGCGGCTTTGATCTGAAAGTGATTGACGGGCAACGCCATATCTTCGGACGCAACGAGGCGAAGTTTCGTGTCTTTGATGTCGTCAAACAGTTTGATAAAGTACCTTTACTCAAAAAAGTACGGCACTTCCGTAAAATTCCTATGGCACTTTACCTCAAAGTATTTACGGACGGCGGTTATGTGTACGATACGGACACCCGTGATGTGCCCCGCCCACTGAGCAACACCTTTTTGCATAGCCTCGGCGTTGGCATCGACTTCGTGACGTATTATAATCTTGCCTTACGCCTTGAATACTCGATCGCGAACCAGTCTGATTACCGTTTGAATCGCAAGGCGGGTGAAGCAGGTGGACTGTTTCTTAATTTGAAGGCAGGAATTTGACGGCTCGCGTTTTTGGCGGGGATTAAAAACGAAAGTTTATGAAGCAAAACTTCCGAAAACTGCTTAATGAAATCACGGAAAAACCTGTCAACAAGCCACAGGAAAGCCTAGAAAAAGCCTATAAAGCTTGGACAAAAAATGAAACTGTCCCGCAGATCGACGACCTACTTATTTTGGGATTGAAGATGGGGCATTTTCTTTCGCCGGAGAGCTGAGAAATGACTTTTTGTATAAATTTCCGACGTAAATTATTTACTTTTACGATGAAATGAAAAGTATCCTCGTATATCTGTTGATTGGCTTGATGCTCTGGCAGTCTTTGCTACGGTTAGGTATTTACATGGACTTTAAATTACAGCAGGATTACATCGCTCGGGTTTTGTGTGTCAATCGTGATAAACCTATCGTTGCCTGTAACGGGTATTGTCAGCTCCAGACTCGTCTGCAGTCCAGCGATACCGAAGAAGGCACAGATAAGCTGCCTATTGAGATGGAACGCTATGAGCTGAACATGCTCATGCCTACGCTTCCAGATTTTCAATGGGATACGCCTTACTACGATTTGATCGGGCATAGTAGTCCGTATCGAGCTTTATTTTCGGAGCTTACCCTCCGCCCGGTATTTCATCCCCCGCCACGGCAAGTGTAGATTTTCTAGCACTCTAATTCATTTGTCTGCACCTCATCCCGACCATCTCCAAGTAGAGAAGGAGCTACTCGGATGCAGCATTTATTTTATTCAAAAAAACTCGAACACCGATGAAACGATTTTTCTTCGTGTGTCTGGCGTTATTTTGCCTTGGGGGAGGCCTAAACGCTCAGACAGACACTTTATCTAATATTACCTTAGCTCCCATCACTATTATCTCACTTCGTAGTCATCAGACCGAAGCAGGTTCAGAACGCCTTAAAGTACGTGCCGAAGACCGTCTAGCACATGATCCTGGGGCATTTCTCGGACAAGTACCCATGATTTCAGGCATACGAAAGAGCGGAAGCTATGGCTTTGATCCTGTGCTTCGCGGATTTAAATACGATCAGCTAAATATTGTCATGGATGGCGTTTTGTCCGCTACCGCCGCCTGTCCGAATCGGATGGACCCGCCCGTAAGTCAGATTCCGCTCAATCAGATTAAAAAAGTTGAAATCTATACAGGACCACATAGCTTACGTTATGGTGTGTCTTCAGGAGGAACGATTCATTTTGTAAGTGAAATACCTCACTTTTCTGAAAGCGTTGAAACAAGCGGACGGCTGGCCAGCGGTTTTGAAAGTAACGGCAATTTGTTGCGTACAGAGGCGGCAGTAGGTGTGCATGGAAACCGCTTAAGTGCCAAGGTTTTTGGTACATGGAGTCAGGGGGATGATTACAAGGCGGGTAACGGAGAAGAAGTTGCCGCTGGCTTCCGACGGGGTAGCTTTAGCGCACAAATCGGCTTAAAACCTGCCCAGAATCAGCAGTTCTTGGTTTCGGCAACCCGAAATATTGGCCGTGATGTCGATTTTCCTGCCCTGCCGATGGACTTACGCGACGACGATACTTGGCTATTTAATCTTCGTCATGAGGCGAAATTAGCTGGAAAGTTCATTTCGGAATGGCAAACTAGCGCATCTTTCTCTTACGTCGATCATCTTATGGATAACCTAAGTCGGGAGTTGAACCCACGTATGCTTAATGCAGAAACACACGCTGAAACCTACACTTATGGAGGGCGGACGGAGCTGAAAATCACGCCTAATAACACGGGTACGCTTTTTCTGGGTTTAGATTTCCGTGGAGAAGAAGCCCTTGGCATCCGTACACGTTCGTTTTTGATGGGACCAATGGCGGGGAATACCCTCGAAGACAACGCCTGGCAACATGGACGCATCCATCGGGCTGGAGTTTTTAGTGAGTATCATTTCGTAACAGGAATCCTAGACTGGACTTTCTCGGCACGTCTTGACTACAATCGGGCTGAGGCACTTAATCCTACAGAAATATTTGAACGAGCTACCTCTGAAATTGCGGGCGAAGAGATAAATCCGAGTTTGAGTATTGGTTTTATGCAGCCTCTTACAACGAATATTTCTTGGGGAATGTGGCTTGGTAGAAGTCAGCGAAGTGGGAGTCTCACAGAACGATTTATCAACTACTTTCCAGTTGGACTCGACCCTTACGAACTGGTAGGTAATCCGAACTTAAAACCCGAAGCAAATCAACAAGTAGATGTTCGTTTTCAGGTAGATAAACAACACAGTAGTGTACAAATTAGCGGTTTTACCTCTTATTTAACCAACTTCATCACCTCAGAGATTCGGGACGACCTCAGTCCAAGAATGCCTATGTCACCAGGTGTACGTCAATTTGTAAATCGAGATGCCGCGCTTCTCTTTGGCGGTGAAATCCGTTGGGAGCAACTTTGGCACGAACGCTTTGGGCATGAACTTATGCTCGCCTACACCTTTGGACAGGATGTAGAGCTTGGGGAACCGCTACCTGAAATTGCGCCTCTTGATTTACGATTGAATCTACGGAGTAACTTTTTAGACGAAAAACTCTCGCCCGAGATCGGCCTGCGTTACGTAGCTCAGCAAGCACGTATCTCGGAAGTTTTCGGAGAAACAATAACTCCTTCATTTATTACGCTGGACATAGTCGTACGCGCTACCCCTTTTCCGAACTGGACACTTTCGGCAGGTGTGCGTAACTTGTTGGATGAGGCGTATTATGAACATCTGAATCGCGCTGTGCGTGCAGAGGGACAACCTCCGCTTTGGGCAACAGGACGAAATACATTTTTGAGATTAAGCTGGCGTTGGTAGAAAAAGTGCAGCCTACAAAAGTTTTAGAGGCCTTTGTAGGCTGCGTTTTTATCTTTATTTCATTAGACTGAAGAAATTACTATCCGTTCAAGCCTTACAGGCGAGGAGTATGGTATCCTCTGCTATGGCTCAAGTGGTATGAAAAGCTCATTTATTTATTGAGGCTTACGAGTCTTGTACTGCTTTTATTACTAAATTTCTATCATATGTCCATTTTTCAATAAAAAATACATATCTTTATCAAACTTGTATAGAATAGGGGCATGCTCTATTGTGTACAATCAAAAATACTAACAACCTAAACACAGACAAATGAAAAAGCAACGAATATTAATCATTGGAGGCGGTACGGCAGGAATTATGGTTGCCTCTCAGTTAAGGAAGGCTAACCCAGCGTTGGATATAAGAATTATCGAACCTGCTGAAACGCACTATTATCAACCTGCTTGGACGTTGGTAGGAGCCAATGCTTATAAGTTTGAAGATACGGCACGACCAATGAAATCACTTATACCTGAGGGTGTAAATTGGATCAAAGATTATGCAGCTAGTTTTCAGCCAGAAAATAACCAGGTCACTACAAAAAATGGCGATAAGCACACGTACGATTATTTGGTAGTTGCACCTGGCCTTGTGATGGACTTAACGCTTATCGAAGGTCTGGAAGCGAGTTTAGATAAAGGTGTGGTCTGTAGTAATTATACAAACCCAGAATTTACGTGGGAAGTTTTGCGGAACTTCAAGGGTGGAAATGCAGTGTTTACACAACCAACCACGCCTATTAAATGCGGCGGCGCACCCCAAAAAATCGCCTATTTAACAGCAGATTATTTGCGTAAAAATAATCTAGCAAAGAAATCAAATGTTGTTTTCGCTACGCCAGGTTCGGTTATTTTCGGGGTAAAGCCCATTGCGGACACCTTGATGAAGGTAATCGGTAGATATGATATTCATTTCAAACCATTCTACGCGCCTGTAAAAATTGATGGGGCAAATAAAACAGTAACTTTTAAAATGGTTAAGCCAGGTGATAACCATTGTGTGGTGAACGAGGGGAATATCTTGGGAGAGGAATTGCATGGGGAATCCACGATTACAATGCCATTTGATATGCTGCATCTTGCACCACCGCAGACGGCTCCGAAGTTTATTAAAAATTCTGATTTAGTAAATGACGCAGGCTGGCTAGACGTTAATGTCGAAACGCTGCAACACACCAAGTACTCAAATATTTTTGGTTTGGGTGATGTTGCCGCTTTACCAACTGCAAAAACAGGCGCTGCCATCAGAAAGCAGGTACCTGTGGTGGTTGCTAACCTTTTACGTCTATTGAAAGAGAACAAGATTACCAGTGATAAATATGATGGGTACTCGTCCTGTCCTTTAGTAACAGGTTACGGGAAAATGGTTTTGGCAGAATTTGATTATCAAGGTAATTTTACGCCTGACCCCAAGCTAAAACAAATGCTTGTATTTAACTCTGATAAAGAGCATTGGAGGTTGTGGATGCTAAAAAAACATATCCTGCCCTATTTGTACTGGAATAAAATGATGAAAGGGCAAAATGTGTAAAAATAATGAAGTAAGTACTGAAAAAAGCATGCTATACGAATCTGTCCTCGTGTAAGAGAGCTTGTTGTTTTCTAATTATGAAAAGAATATGAGAAAATAAGTATTCAGTAAAACCTACTGCATAAAAGCTTCGTATTATTATTGTTATTAAACGATAATAACTACGAACATGAACATGAGTTTTTTCTCCAAAAGGTATTTAGCCTTTTTATTGATCAGTATTTCATTTTTATTTACCGCTTGCGACGATGACGACGATATAGATGTGATAACGCCGCAACCTACGGGTCAAGTCACGACCTACACACTCTTTGAAGAGGATGATAATTCGGTTACAATAAATATTTCTTTGCAAGGAACACCCTGCACACATTCACCTGAATACCGCTGCTGAAGGAGGAGGTATAGCCCTCTCATTAAGGCTCAGTGAATGGAGATACTGGCGAAAGTACAATAACCACAAGTACCCTAGACGATGGTACGCCTATCTCGTACACGCAGCTTTTGGACTTTGATGGATATATTAATGTACACTTGAGTCCCGCAAAAAGGGTATATGATCTCACTTTGGTCATATACCCTTTTTGTTGTTCTTTAACGCGAGTTGCGCGAAAAGAAGTAATCAACATTTGAAGCTTGATTTTCTTTCGGAAATAGGGTAGAGGTTGGGTATTGCTAATCAGTTAATCATGAGGTTATTCGCGTTCTTTACTTATTTAACCTAAACACCACAGGCACCACAAATTGCATTCTGACCGCTCGTCCGCATTGTTTGGCGGGAGTCCATTTGTGGGGAGTACGCCTGGATAGCCTTTATTACTTCTTCGTCCAGCCCATAACCAAGCGGCTTTAGGGGTTTGAGGTTGGTTATCGTTCCATCTTTCTCTATCACAAAGGAAAT
>CAZNAK010000059.1:0-9680 GCA_964570645.1 uncultured Cytophagales bacterium
GTATCTGTTGGCGTAAGGATACGAATTTTAATCTTTTCTTGGCTTTCATTAAATGAATGTATCAAAAACTCAAGGTAGCCCGTCAGACGAAGGCTTTTTTCGCGGAGATTTTGCATACCTGCCTCCTCAAATAATTTTAAAGAGGCTTCGTGAGCTGCCATTAGCAAAGAGGGCGCGTTGCTCAACTGCCAGCCTTCTGCCCCACGCATGGGTACAAAATTTTTATCCATCAAAAATCGAGTATTTTGATCGTGTCCCCACCAGCCCGCAAAACGTGGTACATCCGCTTGGGCAAAGCGTTCGTGAACGAACACCCCCGATATTCCTCCGGGGCTAGCGTTCAGATATTTGTACGAACACCAAGTAGCAAAGTCCACATTCCAGTCATGGAGTTTGAGCGGAAGATTTCCAACCGTATGGGCAAGGTCAAAACCTGCGATAGCACCCACTTCGTGCGTTTTTTTCGTGATTGCTTCCAAGTCGAAAAACTGTCCCGTGTAGTAGTTTACCCCTCCAAACAGCACCAGGGCCAGTTCTTCACCGAGTTCTTCAACTTTTTGGAGAATATCCTCGGTACGGAGCGTATCTTCGCCCTCTCGGGGATGAATCTCAACAACGGCTTCCTCGGGGTCAAAGCCGTGATGGGTTGCCTGCGATGCTAAAGCGTACTGATCGGAAGGAAATGCGCCACCTTCCATCAGAATTTTAAAGCGCAATTTTGTCGGACGATAAAACGAGACCATCAGTAAGTGAAGATTCACCGTTAGGCTATTCATGGCAACTACCTCAATGGGTTTTGCGCCCACAATCTGGGTAAGCATTGCCGTAACGCGTGTGTGTGAGGTTAGCCACGGGTCCGGATTGGTGAAGTGTCCCTCGACGGCTTGTGTTTCCCATTTTTTAAGATCCGCTTCAAGGGCTGTCCGTACCGTTTTGGGCTGTAAGCCTAAGGAATTTCCACAAAAATAGATGCAATCTTGGCTCTTGAACTGCGGGAAATGAAATTGTTGACGGAGATGAGCAAGCGTATCGGCTTGATCTTGTGCTTGAGCAAATGTACGTGTAGCTTGGTAGTCCATAAGATGATTTTTCTTTACCTCTTTCTAACTCTTTTCCTGATGGGAGGGAGTTGTGAAAGAATAATTTTTCTGACAAAAGTACGAAATCAAGCCGGGTGTTCGCAATAGATTGTTCGGATACGAAATGAGGTGTTCGCTAGCGAACAGGATTATTTATAATATTTATCGTAAATACTTGGTAATCAATGATTTATATTTATGGCACGAGCTTAGTATTATAATGGATAAACGATTAAAAAAAGCAATATTATGAAAAAGCTCGCAATTTTTATTTTCGGAATCTTTCTATCATTCAACGCATTTGCTGGTGACGAAGAGAAGTCTTTCTCCACCAATATTCAGCAAATAGATGGTTTACACACGCAAATCAGTTACAAGAACGCAAACGCACCTGTTCTGATCACCGTATTCAATGAAGCTGACGGTATTGTATTCACAAAACAATCCGCAGAAGCTACGGCATCGACCGAGCTGGATTACCTTAATCTTAACTCGGGTACATACACAGTCCTCATCGAGACAGACGGTCAAGTAGTCACGGAAGAATTAACCATCCGTAAGGAAGAAATTCAAGTTCAGGTGACTGTACTTAATGAAGAGGATGGCATTGTTTACAAGCAAATTACAACAGCAGCAGACTTTAGAGCTTCTGTCCCTGTAAGCACACTCGAAAGTGGTGATTACCTCTTAATCCTTGAAAATGATGGTGATGTAGTTGAAAGTAAGCGTGTTCACGTGAGATAAATAATCTCCTGACATAGCGAGCAATAGACAAAGCCTCTGATTGAAGCCTACTTCAGTCAGGGGTTTTGTATTTTTTTTGATGCCTCCTCCTTCACCTGCCCTGCCTCTCAGAATAAGGCAACCTCACTTAAAATTTTCCGTTTGATTTGAATACGATAACTTTTGTCAATATCTTTCTTGTTCAAACGTAAAAGAAATCTATGAACGGAGAACTTATCCTCACCCTTGTCGTCATTGCCCTCTTTGGCTCGGGTCTCGCTGCACTTTTTTACTTTGTTCCAATTAACCTTTGGATCACTGCTGTTTTCTCGGGTGTCCGCATTAGTATTTTCAACTTGGTTAGTATGCGGTTTAAGAAAATTCCGCCTAGCATAATCGTTCGTGAAATGATTACAGCTACTCAGGCGGGTTTGAAGTTGACGGCTAATGACTTAGAGACGCATTATCTGGCAGGAGGTAATGTGCCTTCCGTGATTCGTGCCCTGATTTCGGCAGACAAAGCCAACATTGATCTTTCGTTTCAGCAGGCTGCGGCCATTGACCTTGCGGGACGTGACGTTCTCGAAGCCGTTCAGATTTCCGTTAATCCTGAGGTCATCAATACGCCACCCGTGACGGCGGTAGCCAAAGACGGCATCCAGCTGATCGTAAAGGCACGTGTGACCGTTCGGGCAAATATTGACCAGCTTGTGGGTGGTTCTCGGGAAGAGACTATTTTGGCACGGATTGGTGAGGGTATTGTCACTTCGATTGGTTCGGCTTCTTCGCACGCCAGTGTTCTTGAAAATCCAGATCGTATCTCGAGGGTAGTTCTTGAAAAAGGTCTTGATGCAGGGACGGCCTTTGAGATTCTCTCGATTGACATTGCTGACATTGACGTAGGGAAGAATATCGGCGCCGAGCTTCAAATTGATCAAGCACGTGCCGACCTCAAAGTTGCCGAAGCCAAAGCAGAGGAACGTCGTGCGATGGCTGTTGCCGTAGAGCAAGAAATGAAAGCAAAAGCGCAGGCGGCTAAAGCGAAGGTGATTGAATCGGAAAAAGACATACACTTGGCAATGGCAGATGCATTACGCTCAGGTATGCTTGGCGTGATGGATTATTACCGTATGGATAACGTCGTGTCGGATACACAAATGCGCCGTTCGATTGCTGAGGGAGAGGAGCCTGTGCAAAAACGCAGTCGTCAGGATGAGGATGAGGAAGAAGAGTAAATTTGAATTTGAAATAGACGTATGACCGATTACACCTTTGAACAATATTTGGATTACGACCAGACTAGCTTATCTAAAAATGAGTTTGTTCGGGGCGATATAAAAGCCATGCCGGGCGGCACACTAAAGCATGGATTGCTTACAAATCGTTTATCTAGTTCATTTAACCCTTGTGCAGATCAAAACGACTATTTGATTACCTCTCCCGACGTTCGGCTTTACATACCCATTTGTAAGCTATCGGCTTATCCCGATATGATGATCTTCTGTGATCCTCCAAAATTTTATGAGGATAAGAGGGATGTACTTTTAAATCCAGCAATCGTAGGCGAAGTACTTTCAAAATCCACGGAGCGTTACGACCGAGAAACTAAGTTTCCTTGTTACATTACGGTTCCTTCGGTGAGTACCGTAATCTTGGTCAATCAAGACATACAACGTATCGAAGTATATCGCCGCGAGACAGAATGGGAAATGGAAAGCTATGATACAGGTGATCTAAAAGTGAAAGACTGCACAGTTAATGTAGAACGCATCTATCGAAATACAGATTTTTAATTGTCATGGCCACAAAAACTATTCAAGTCGGCTTGATACAAATGTCATGCACACATGACAAGGCGGAAAACCTCGAAAAAACAGTCACCAAAATCAAAGCAGCCGCTGAAAAAGGGGCGCAAGTAATCGTTTTACAGGAGCTTTTTACCTCGTTGTATTTCTGTGATGTCGAAAACCCTGACAACTTTGACCTCGCCGAAGCTATTCCAGGTAAAAGTACGGATAGGCTTGTTGAGGTAGCCAAGAGACACCAAGTTGTAATTATCGCTTCTCTGTTCGAGCGAAGAACGGCAGGTCTGTACCACAATACCATAGCCGTACTGGACGCAGACGGCAGCTATCTGGGGAAATACCGAAAAATGCACATCCCCGACGACCCGGGCTATTACGAAAAATACTACTTTACGCCAGGCGACTTAGGATACAAGGTATTTGATACTAAGTTTGGCCGCATCGGAACGCTCATCTGCTGGGATCAGTGGTATCCCGAAGCGGCACGATTAACGGCTATGCAAGGGGCTGACTTTTTAGTTTATCCCACAGCGATTGGCTGGGATCGTAACGAGCCTACCAACGTTTATGGGGATCAATACGATGCCTGGCAAACCATTCAACGTAGTCATGCCGTAGCAAATGGCATTCCCGTTGTATCAGTGAACCGTGTCGGTGCAGAGGCGGATACGACGTTTTGGGGGGGATCATTTGCAACTAACTCGTTTGGAAAAGTTATTTTTCAAGCCTCTCACGAAAACGAAGAAGTTGCCGTTGTACCGCTTGACCTAACAGAAAGCGAAAACACACGCCGGATTTGGCCCTTTTTCCGAGACCGACGTATTGACTCCTACGCCGCACTCCAAGCGCGTTGGAACGAAAAACCTTAACACTATTTTACTTAAGCTTTTGTCAAGAAGAGGGCGTAATGCAAAACATTGTATGTACTTTGTGTTTTGCCTTTATAAAATATCCTTGTCTGTATGCGTCGCATTCCACTGATTACCTTCTTCGTTCTTTTTTTGCCGCTCTATGCTGTCTTCGGACAATGTGAGCAAACCACACAAGGAACAGAATTCTGGGTGGGATTTATGCACCACTCAGAAGCAAACGACGCAGAGCTTTCGCTGTTTGTAACCTCAGCCTTCACAACGAGCGGACAGGTTTTCGTAGGTAACAACCCTCCCATCAACTTTAATGTTGCTGCCAATACCTCGCAACGTATTGACCTGAATCGCGCAGACGCTGAAAACGTACTCTCACAGCAAATTACACAGCAGGGCATTCGTGTAGTCTCCAACGACCCAATCAGTTTGTACGCCCTTAACCAGAAGGACTTTTCTGCCGATGCAACCGTCGTTTATCCCGCTACCACCCTCGGAACAGACTATTTCGTTATGTCTCAGCGTCCGCCGGACGCTAACGCAGGGCGTTATAAAAGCGAGTTCTTGATTGTTGGCACAGAAAATAATACCCTTGTTGAAATTGTCCCTTCGCAAAACACCGAGCAAGGAGACCGCTTTGATGTACCTTTTACGATAACATTAGATCGAGGTGAAACGTATCAGGTAAAAGCTGCCTCTCGTTTCGGAACATCGGGTGACCTGACAGGAAGTAAGGTGACGGCAAACAAACGAATTGCCCTTTTTTCGGGTAACTTCCGAACACGAATACCCTCAAACACCTGCTGCTATGATCACCTTTATTATCAAATGCCGCCCGTAAGTGTATTAGGACGAGACTACATCACGACACCGCTTCGTTATACGGCGGGGCCCACAAGCACACCCCTACGAAGCTACGATGTGTTCCGCGTGCTTTCGGTACGAGATAATACAACGATTAACTTTGTCAACAATACGCCCCAAACCATTACACTCAACGAAGGGGATTTTTATGAGTTTACCACACAAGGGAATAACGTCTCCGAGGTTATCTCGGCCAGTGAACCGATCATGGTAGCGCAGTTTAGTGGTGGGCGCGATATTGACGGGATCACGGATGCGGATCCGTTTATGATCATGCTTAACCCTAACTCCCAAACAGTTAATTCCATTACGTTTGATGCCTTCAACATTACAGGCGTGAATGACTACTTGGTAAACGTCCTTGCCCTAACCTCCGAAATACCAGCGATACAACTTGATGGAAATCCTGTGAATCCGGCAAGCTTTACCCCTATCCCTACGACGCTTTATTCTTATGGGAGACTTCGGGTAACGGGCGGCTCACACAATATTGTAGGCGACCCCAACGGCGAAGGATTTGCAATTTATATTTATGGGTACGGTAATGCAAAGTCTTTTGGTTACTCAGCAGGAGGATCATTGACACCCGTCCTTGATCTGGGGGAAGATAAGCAGGTTTGTGGCACAGGGGCGGGTGTAACGCTAAATGCAGGGCAATTTAACAGCTACCTTTGGAGTACAGGAGACACAACGGCGCAAATTACCGTTTCGCAGGCAGGTACGTACACGGTGACGGGGACAAATGGATTTGGGTGTACAGCTACGGATCAAATCGTTGTCACGGAAAGTATTCCGCCGCTCACAGAAATTAAGGTAGATGGTCAATCATTGGACTCTGTATGGCTCTGTCCTTCGTCCAACACAATCTCTTTGGATGCCAATGATCCCAGCCACGATACGGACTTCACTTATTCATGGAACACGGGACAGACTAATCCTAGTTTCTCGACTGCTCCAAGCCAAACTAGTCAAACCTTCATTATTGAAATCACCGACCCTGATAACGACCCTTTTTGTGGCGATATTGGTCGGGATACGCTCGCGGTGACCTTAGTGCCTGACCCCGTCGCCGAAGTTCAAACGACACAAGGAGCAAGCCGCACGGCTGATGTCCTGTTTTTCTGTATCTCAGAAGGCGATCAAACTATCTTTGCCAATACAACACCAAACCATACTGCTACAACCTACGAATGGTACGACCCTAACGGAACCCTTGTTTCCACGGGAACCTCACTCATCGTAGCTGCCGCCGTAGATAGTCTGACGTTCATCTTGGAGGTCAAAAACCCGCTCACGCTAAACCCCTGTGAAGACCGAGACACCGTCTCGTTTGTCTTTTTGCCAGAAGTAAGAATTGCTTATGACGGAACAGCCGCAATGGATTCTATCTTTTTGTGCCAAGGTACACCCACAGAGCTTTTTTCGGTGGATTACCTGACAGGTAGCTCAACCAACACACTGGACATTAACTTTTTGTGGACCGTACTAAATATCGGCGATACCATCAGTACGGCTGACACTGCACAACTGGCAATTCCGGCAGGAAGACCTAACCTAGAACTCTCTTTTTCACATAGCTCAGGCGCAATAGGTTGCGAGTCACGCGATACCGTCCAATTGATTTTCTTTACGGAGCTGCCTGCCGAGATTCAGTTCACCCCAGGGGTAACGCGAACGACGGACGTGCTTTTCACTTGTACCAATCAGAATCAAACCACCATTTATGCCGATACTGCGGGCAATCCCAGCGCATATCAGTATTCGTGGAGCCTGTTATCCAACGGAACCCCGCTGAGTTCTGGCGGCAGCCTAAACATTCCTGCCGTCGCTCCAGATAGCCTAACCTATCTGCTGACGGTCAGCAGCCCAACAGCGGTTTCGGGTTGCGACTTCTTTGATACTGCTTCGGTGGTGTTTTTACCCGAAGCGGCAATCAGTTACGAGGGCAGCTTAGCACCCGATACCATCTTACTCTGTGAGGGCGAGACTCCAAGTACGGCACAACTCAACTTCCCAGATGGTGATGGCGGTCTTGCGCTGACTCCTGAGTGGCGATGGCTTGAGACAAACACCGTTATCAGTAATTCAGCCTCAGCGGATTTGTCTTCTTTGACGCAGACAGCACGTATTGAACTCACAATCCGTCATCCAAATGGCATCGTAGGGTGCGAAAGCCGCGACACCCTAACCATAGATTTCTTTTCACCAAATACCGTCCAGATTACCCAAGGCGGAAGGCGGCCCGATAGCATACAGCTTTGTAGAAACGAGCTTCCCATTACTTTAGAGTTTAGTAGTCCTACCTCCAGCTACGACCTAAGTTGGCAGGGTACAGGCGGGGCGACACTGAGCACAATCGATACCCTTTCAGTGAATGCCTTTACGGGTACACAAAATATAGTTTTAGCGTTCCAAGAGCTAGAGACCGCAGCACAATGCTTTGTTTTTGACACCTTAACCATTGTTTCCAATACCCTTCCCACGGCAGGCTTACTGGATACTGTTTTTGTTTGTGACTCGGTGGGGACAATTACGGCACAGGGCGCAGGACTAGATTACCTCTGGACTTTTCCTGATGGCTCTGACTCCGTTGCCCGTACCTTCACGCCGCCGCTTGAAGGGCTTTACACCGTGTTGGTTACCAACCAAAATACGGGTTGCCAAGGGCAAGATACAACCTTTGCCACCTTTGAAGAGAATCCTGATGTGCGTATTGCTTACGACACCACGCAGCAGCTTTGTTACAATGACACCATCCGACTAACGGCTACACTTGAGAACACGCAAAACGGAACTGTGCTATTCACCTGGGGAACGGGACAAATTCAGGAAAGTATTTTCGCCTCCGACACCAGTACAGTCACATTTTCGGTGACCGCACGAAACCAGCGTAGTGGATGTCAGAACACGACACAAGAAACCCTCACGTTCTCTCCTTTTCCAACACTCAACTTACCTCAGCAAGAGAGTTTTTGCAATGATGGTGATACTTTAGGGCGGTTTCTACCCGATGATCCCGCTATTGAATACACCTGGACATTTAACGGCTCATCGGAAAGGGGGCGTTTGATTTTTGCTAACCAAGCGGGCGTTTATCAGGTCGAGGCGCGCAACGTACGCACCGGTTGTACAAGC
Source organism: uncultured Cytophagales bacterium (assembly GCA_964570645.1). Lineage (GTDB taxonomy): Bacteria > Bacteroidota > Bacteroidia > Cytophagales > Bernardetiaceae > DAISIL01. The sequence continues at coordinate 8,470 of CAZNAK010000059.1, forward strand.
ACAGGATCACTGCTTCTGGTCGTCAACGAACCGCCTTTACTCCAACTTCCGAATCGAATTGAACGCTGTACCAGCGATACCGTGATTTTGGTCGGGCGCGACCTCTCAAACAATCAAAATACGACATACCTCTGGGTAAATCTCTCGACGGGCGACACCCTTTCGAGCCAAGCCGTACTGGCGAAAGACTCTTCGGGAGTCTATGCCGTTACCGTAACGGATACAAGGACGGGCTGCTCAGTTCAGGACACCACAGAGCTGGAGTTCTTCCCTCAGCCTGAGTTTACAATTTCGGGCTACGAGGGTGCAATCTGTGACCGAAACGACACACTCATTGTGGATGCGGATGAGCTTTCGGCATACGAAATCTTGTGGTCGCCTTCGGGAAGTACAGAAACAAGCCTTATCGTTGAGCAGTCAGGCGTATATCGTGTGACCGTAACAGATCCTCGCTCTTCGGCACGATGTAGCACGAGCAAAGCACGAGCCGTGGAAATAAGTCGAAGCCCCACTTTACCTCAAATTCCGCAGAAAAACCTCGTTTGTCCAGATGATATTCTAACGATTGACGGTTCGGATATCAGCCATGATGTTAATGTTCAGTATCGTTGGACACGCCTTGAGGATGGGGGCGTAGTCGGTACAAAACCGTTCCTACGACTCGCGCACAGTGGGACGGTACAGGAATCCGTGTATGCCCTAGAGGTCTCTTCGGGTCGATGCGCGCAGTCGCTGACCTTTACCGTAAGTTTCTTACCTGAACGCGTGACCGCCGAAGCAAGGATTTCGGATACGACGATTTGTTTGGGCGAGCAAATCACGCTTTCGACGGCATCCACACAGAGTATTTTGTGGAGTACTGGCGCGACCGAAACCAGTCTTACCCTTACACCCGAACAGACCGGCAGAAAAATTTATACCTTGACCACGCTAGGAGCTTGTGCGTCCGCTCAGGATACCGTTGCTGTTTTGGTCAGTAATGCGCCAAGTTTGGCATTGCCCGAAAGCCAACCCTCCGTTTGCTTAGGCGACTCTGTTCTCCTGGACGGCTTTGACTTTACTGACGGCAATACGATGCGCTATGACTGGCGCCGTCTGGATACGGATACGACCATCTCGACCCAAGCCCGTATCTTTTTTAGTGCCATCGTAGCAGATACCTTCCTGATCGAACTCCAAAAACGCGATACCTTAGGCGGCTGTACGGCAAG
>CAZNAK010000060.1:0-9615 GCA_964570645.1 uncultured Cytophagales bacterium
GGGTATATCGTGATGTTTTTAGTGATGCAACAAATCTTCCGAGGGGATAATCTGGAAGAAGTGATTGCCGAGGCAGATAAGTTTATTGACTTTACTAATCGCACGAAACACACTTGGGCCAACGACGGGCTTCGTGGTATGCGTTACGGCGTGCTGGAAATGCAGGGAACACCCGAAGCGTTTGACGAACAAAAGCAGTTTGGTATATGGCAGGAGCGAATGAGCTTCAATGCGATCATTTATTATTGCATTGTCAAGGCTCAGCATCATTATTTACTCGGCGAGTACAAAGCGGCACTTGGCTACCTTGAGAGTGGAGCCGAAGCGCTGCCTGCCGTAGCAGGAATGATCATCACGGCAAGCTATAACTTCTATCATTCGATGACGCTGCTGGCTTTGGACGCAAAAAAGTATCAGCAACAAATACAGACTAATCAAGAACAGCTTCAGGCGTGGAAAGAAAGTAATCCGCATAACTTCACACATCTGTATTTAATCGTAGAGGCGGAAAAATACAAATATCAAGGAGAAAAATTAAAGGCAACGGCAATCTTTAATCAGGCAATAAAAGTGGCACGAAAAAATAACTTTGCGCACGACGAAGCTATCGCACACGAGCTTTTGGGAGAACTATGGAAATACATGGATGAGTATGACTACTCCGAGATTCACCTCCGAAGAGCAGCTGGCCTTTACACAAATTGGGGCGTGTCCAAAAAAGCGCAGCAATTTAAGTTACGTTATCCGTTTTTGTTGCGTACAGGTATCGTATCTTCTACAATGCTTGCGGGAGAGACAACCATAGGTACCAGCACAGCAAGTAGTACGACAGGCAAAGAGGGAAGCTCATCGAGTACACATTTCGGCTCGATTGATACGCAGAGTATATTGCGTGCCGCACAAAAGCTTTCGGAGTCGGTACAGCTAGATCGTTTACTGAAAGAGTTGATTCAGATTGTGGCCGAAAATGCTGGCGCACAGCGTGCTGTTCTTCTCTTACCTAAGAAAGGACAATGGTTTATTGAGGCAGATTATGACCTTGATGCAAAGCAGCTAACGGTTTTGCAATCAGCTAGCTTTGAAGGGCAGCTTCCTGTTTCTACCCTTCGGTTTGTAACCAGAACGAGGCAGTTACTTCGGTTCGATGACATCCGTACTTCTTCAGAGTATGGGCAGGATCGCTATGTAATTGATAGCCAAGCAAGGTCAATTCTATTGCTTCCAATTGAGTATAGGAGGAAACTCACCGCAGTTATATACTTAGAAAATAACGCAGCAATAGGTGCGTTCACTGATGACCGAATTGAAATCATACGTCTTTTGTCGTCACAAATGGCGATTTCATTAGAGAATGCTTCTTTGTATGCCAGCCTGGAGGATAAAGTAGAGCAGCGAACCAGGGAGCTTCGGATCAAAAATACAGATATTATGAGTAGCATTAATTATGCCAAGCGTATCCAGACAGCGATTTTACCGCCAGAATCTCGTTTGGAGGAGACGTTTGATGATGCTTTTGTTATGTTCCGTCCTCGAGATATTGTTTCTGGTGATTTTTATTGGGTTTCTAAAGCACCAGAGAGTGATAAAATTATTGTTGCTGCCGTTGACTGTACGGGGCATGGTGTGCCGGGAGCGTTTATGAGTATGATCGGTGATGCACTTTTACAACGTATTGTGTTTGACTTGAAGGTAGAGTCACCAGAAAAGATACTAAAAGAAATGGACCGTGGCATTCGACAGTCATTGCGCCAGAGAGAAAGCGGTAATCAAGACGGTATGGATGCTGCAATATGTTTGATCGACAAAGCCAATAAAAGCCTTAAGTTTGCGGGTGCAAAAAATCCATTACTCATCTTAAAGGATGGAGAATTAGAGAGAGTCAGGGGCGATATCTTCTCAGTCGGTGGAACAGATCGTGGAGGAGCAGCAAAAAAGGCGTATGTATCCCATGAGTTTAGCTGGAGTGAGCCAATAAGTATTTACTTGCTTTCAGATGGCTTTCAAGACCAATTTGGAGGGAAGAAAAACCGTAAGTTCACGATAAAACGCCTCATGCGTACACTCGAACCCATTGGTAATCAGCCTATGGAGGAACAGCGGGCTATGCTTGAGACCGCCCTTGATAACTGGCAAATGGAGGCTAAACAAGAGCAGATCGACGATATTCTAGTGATGGGGATTCGCTTAAACTAAGTTTTTAGCAAAGATCGTATTAGCAGATACGCTCAGAAAACTGTTTTTTTGCATTATGAAAATTCCTAAGCTTAAAGACCTCATCGTTTTTGAGAATGATGACTACCTGCTTCTTAATAAACCACCCTATTTTTCTACGCTTGACGAACGCCTAGGCACACGTGATAACCTTCTTCGCATTACGCGCCGTAAAGTAAAAGATGCTCAGTTTTGTCACCGACTGGATAAAGAAACGAGTGGAATTATTGCCGTTGCCAAGCACCCAGAGGCCTATCGTAACCTTTCCATCCAGTTTGAAAAGCGTCGAGTGGAAAAGTGTTATCATGCTGTTTTGGAAGGAGTGCATGACCTGAAAGAGCTTCTTGTGGATAAGCCACTCAAAACTACCTCAAATGGATTGGCAAAAATTTCTCATGAGTCGGGTAAGTCTGCACAGACCGTTTTTTCAACCTTGAAGACGTTTCGCCATTTCACATTAGCCGAATGTAAGCCCGTTACGGGGAGGCTGCACCAAATCCGCATTCACGCTTCTTACATTAAGGCTCCACTGGTTTCTGATCCGCAGTATGGGGGGGCGATGCTTTATTTATCACGATTAAAGCGTAATTTCAACATGAAAAAATGGGAAGAAGAACAGCCTCTCATGCAGCGTGTTGCCCTTCATGCACACTCACTCGGGTTTAAAGGAATGCAAGGAGAGAATATCTTCGTGCAGACTGAATATCCAAAAGATGTACGCGCATTACTTCGCCAACTAGAGCTACATGATGCTTAAATGAGAGAAATCAAAAAAGCATCCCGTCATGGTCACACCACGACAGGATGCTTTTTCAAAATTTGTGTGAATAAGTTTTTAGAGGGCAATTCCCATAAAGGACATAAAGCCTAAGCCCATCAAACCAGTAATAATCATAGTAATTCCTAAGCCACGTAAGGGGGCAGGAACATTTGAATATTTGAGACGCTCCCGAATTGCTGCTAAGGCAATAATTGCTAACCACCAACCGATACCAGAAGTAAAGCCAAATACCGTAGCTTCAGCAATATTATAGTTATTTTGAACCATAAACATAGAAGAACCTAGTATTGCACAGTTTACGGCAATTAGCGGGAGGAAAATTCCAAGTGAGCCATAAAGCGAAGGCGAAAAGCGTTCAATAAGCATTTCAACGAGCTGTACCGTAGAAGCAATTACAGCAATAAAGGTGATGAATTGCAAGAAGTCAAGGCTCAGCGAGCTAGCCGAGTCGCCCATAAGCCACGTTAAAGCACCTTCTTTCAGAATTTTCTCTTGAATGACCCAGTTGAGCGGGACAGTAATCGTTAATACAAAGATAACTGCCAAACCTAGTCCCATCGCTGTAGAAACTTTCTTTGATACTGCTAAGTAAGAGCACATTCCAAGAAAGTAGGCGAAAACCATGTTTTCGATAAAGATTGACTTAATGCCAAGGTTAATAAGTTCCATAGTATTTTGTCTGTTTTGGGATTATGATTCTTCGACGTATCCGTTACGAGCACGCTGTACCCAAATGATTATTCCGAGTACGATAAATGCACCAACGGGATTTGTCATTAAGCCGTTGTTTTGCACCTCTAAGCCCATTGCCTCAAAGACTTTCCAACCAAAGATTGAGCCTGAACCAAATAATTCGCGGAAAAAGGCGATGGCTAAGATCACCCACGCGTAACCCAGACCACTACCGACACCATCAAGGAAAGAGTCGTAAGGTTTGTTACCCATTGCGTAGGCTTCTAAGCGTCCCATGATGATACAGTTAGTGATAATAAGGCTTACGTAAACCCCTACCATCTTGGACATATCGTATAAATATGCTTTAAGAAACTGATCCACCAAAATCACAAGGGTCGCTACTACGGCTAACTGTACGATAATCCGAACACGGCTCGGAATCAAATTACGAATTAGGGATACAATAACGTTAGCAAAGACGATTACAAACATAACCGCAATTGACATCACTAATGTAGGTTCAAGTTGTGCCGTTACGGCAAGTGCTGAGCAAATACCAAGCACTTGAACGGTAATAGGATTGTCATCATCGAGCGGATCACTAACTAATTTTTTTCGTCGCTTCGAGAACGCAGCTTCCGCTGGTTGCTTAACGACGGCTTCTTTTTCTTTCTCTAAAACTTCAGTAGCCATGAGACTTTTTATTTTAATGTTTAACGCAATACCTCTGCGGTGTTGCCTTTTGCTTTTTTCTCGAAATAGTTGTGGTAATCGTTGAGATAATCTTCCAGCATGTTATTGACTCCAACTGCAGTAATTGTTGCTCCTGCCATACCATCTACTTGATAATTAGCAATTTTCGATGGTAGATTATTTTCACCTTTAATCATCTCGACACCGACAATTTCTCCTTTATCGTTTCGGATACTTTTACCTTTATACCGATTCTGGATATCAGGACTCGTAATTCGAGCTCCCAAACCAGGAGTTTCACTTGCATGACCGAATTTTGCACCTAGCACTTTCGTGTAATCAGTGCTTACAGCCACGTATCCCCAGATATCGTCCCAAAGTCCTTTACCATAAACTGGAAGGATGTATGCCGTAAAGGGTCCTCCTTCTTTCTCACGATATTGGAAGATTGGGTAACGACGCTGATCGTCACTGGGCTTTTTATACTCGCGTTCAATGTCAATTTTTTCAGGAGAGGTCTCAGGTTCTATCACGTCACCATTGATATCCACAATAATGGATTCAACGTGCTTTTCATAGAGTTCTAAAGGGTCTTCTCCCTCTTTGATCTCCCGCATGGCGGTTAAAATCTGCTTCTTGTTATCCAAATCCTTGGCAATGCGTTGCGGCTCAGTAAGTACAACTTTAGTGAGTGCCAAAGCGAGTGATAGAACTAAAGTTAGTACTATCACAAATTTGATGATATATCCGTTAGAGTGTTGCACGTTTTAATCTTCGTTTTTTGTTTCCTTGTACTACATAAAAATCAATGAGTGGAGCAAACACGTTCATCAACAATACAGCAAGCATAATTCCCTCAGGATATGCAGGGTTGAAAACGCGGATCAGTACTGTTAAAAGACCAATCAAGATACCATAGATCCACTTTCCTGTCTCTGTATGCGCTGATGACACGGGATCAGTTGCCATAAAGACAGCGCCGAAAGCAAAACCACCCATAATCAAGTGAAGATGCGCTGGCATTTCCATAAATGCATTTGCACCTGCAAGATTAAAGATAAAGCCCATACCAAGTGCGCCAATTACACAACCTACAATGATTTTCCAACTACCTACACCCGAAGCAATCAAAATAATTGCTCCAACGAGTGCCATTAAAGCCGATGTTTCTCCGATTGATCCAGGAATTGTACCAATAAGCATATTCATCTCCGTAAACATGCCCGAACCTGCTGCCCAGCCAGCGGTTGCAGTGCCCAGTGCTGTCGTGACAGGCTCAGTTGCATTTGCTGCGATTGCTAGAGCTGTTGCGCCTGTGTAACCATCTACGGCATCTAAGCCTCCCATGTAAGTCCAAACTTCACCAGAGATATCTGTTGGATAAGCAAAGTAAAGGAAGGCACGCGCCGTCATGGCAACGTTGAGGACGTTCATTCCTGTTCCTCCAAAAGCTTCTTTTGCAATCAAGACGGCAAAAACAGTAGCCAAAGCAACTTGCCAAAGCGGAATAGTGGGTGGCATAACGAGAGGGATCAGCATCCCTGTCACCAAGAACCCTTCATTAATTGGGTGCTTTCTTGTAATAGCAAAAATCACCTCGACAACACCACCTGCTGTGTATGAGATAATAACAACGGGGAGAACGACCTGTAAGCCGATCAAAATCTGATCAATAAGCTCTGGTGCGCCACCAGTGGCGAGGTTGTGTTGGTAACCTACATTCCAGATACCGAACAGCAGCGCGGGGGTCATCGCAATGACCACTGTCATCATCAATCGTTTAAGATCGACCGCATCTTTTATCTGTGTCCCTCGTGGTGCCGTTGTTGTAGCGGGCGTAAAGGCAAAGGTCTCGGCCGCCTCAAAGAGGTAATAGAAGCGCTCATACTTCCCCCCTTTTACAAACATTGGCTTCTGCTTTTCCAGAATATTATGTAAGAACTTCATAGTTTATGAATTAGTATTGAGTTATATTCTAATCACGGAACGGGCTGTTAATTTTCAGTGTTTTCACTAGACTTCGGTTGCTCTCATCATGTCCAATCCTTCACGAAGAATTTCCTGAATCGGGTGTTTGGACACGTCGATAAATTCGCAAAGTGCAAAGTCTTCTTCTACGACTTCATAAATCCCGAGGGCTTCCATTTCATCGTAGTCTTCCGATAGGATAGCCTTAATAAGATGTGTTGGAAGAACATCCATAGGTGTCACCCTCTCAAACTCGCCTGTAAGAACGAAAGCACGTTCCTCACCATTCGTATTAGTATCCAAACGATATTCTTTCTTCTTACCGTTCAAAAAAGACAATAAACCAAATGCTTTATGGAAGCTAACACGATCAGCAACAGGAGCTAACCAGCCTGAGGTAAGGAAGAAACGCGCCTCATCGCCCTCAGGAAGGACAGTTATTTGATTATCGTAGTACCCCAAAAAGCCGTCTTTCTGAATGCGAACGCCCGTGAGTGGATTACCCGAAATTACGCGAACGTTATCTTGCTTAAATTGTCCATCGAGTACCTTTTCTAGGTTTGTACCAAGCGGCACTTCCATGTACTGTGGCTTGTTCAGCTCAGAACCCGTGACTGCTATTTTTTTCATGGCATCGTACTTGCCCGTCAAGAAAAGCTTGCCAATCAATGCTAAACCGAATGGGTTAAGTGTCCAGACAACCTCACCTTTATTGATCGGATTAACGTGATGAATGTGAATACCTACATTACCCGCTGGATGTGGACCTGAAGCCTGATGCTTTTGTACGCCTTCAAGTCCTTCAAAGGTATCGGATACCTCGGCTTTTGCATCAGTTGTGATATGAATAGGGCATCCCGCCATCTTGGTAAGTACTGCAATGCCGGCTTGCATATTTTTCTTTTCTCCCTTGAAGATAAAGTTGTAATCAGGTGCAAGAGGATGGGAGTCAAATGCAGAAATAAATATTGCCTTCGGCGTACTGTCAGCCGCTGGGACAATATTGTAAGGACGCTGTAATATGTGCGTCCATGCACCACTTTTCTTTAAAGTGGCACGAATTTCATTAGCGGAAATATTATTCAATTCTGATTGATTATAAGCTTTGAACTCCTCATAAGCAGTCTCACTTTCCGCCAAAATAACAATTTCAAGTATCTTACGCTTCTCGCCACGTCGAATTTCTACAACCTCACCGCTAACCGGTGAAGTGTAAAAAATATCAGGATGTGCCTTGTCATAGAGGACGGGAGAACCTGCCTTTACACTTGTGCCTTTTTTTGCTGCTATCTTGGGGCGATACATTCCAACGAAATCGTCGGGTTTCAAGGCAACAGTTGTAGGCATGTGTTTAGTAAGCGTTTTCTCCGCCTTACCAGCTAGATTAATATCGAAGCCTTTTTTTACTTTGATATTCATTTTGAGTGCACATTTCGGGTTTTCCTGACAAAGGTAATACAGAAATACTGGATTTCCAGCTATTAGGGTAGTTTTTTAGTAATTCTCTGAAAGAGAAAGATAAATTCTAGTATCTTGGTGTCACACAGGGGCTTAACTTGATTACAGGCACAAAACATTCCTTATCTTTCCGAGAAAAACATATCAAAATTTTAGAATTAAAATTAATAATTTTTTTAGGAATGCACTGTTTCTATCGCTTGTTTCATCCAAGGTTGACCTTGCGCAAAGCTTTCTTTTACGGTTTTTCTTCGGTCAAAAAGAAATCTTCCCCGCACGTTGGTTTGAGCGTAAGTACGAGTTTCTATTTTAATCAAGGTTTCCGAGAAACTTCATAAACTTTGCAGTGTTCTTATGAGGAAATCCGTAACTTCCCTTATGAGCAACAAAGAAATTATCCGCCTTTTTCGTCGTACAGCTGACCTCCTGACGCTCCACGGCGAAAACGAGTTCAAAGCCAAAGCCTATCAAAGTGTTATTTACAAGATTGAAAATGCAAGCGAAGACCTCACGCAAAAGGCTGATGAAGAAATTAAAGCACTCGGTTTGAGCCAGAATATGGCGCAAAAAATCCGACAAATCATCACGGAGGAGACGTTCACCGAACTCGAAGAGTGGCTTAGTAAAACGCCCGTCGGTGTTGTGGATATGCTCGGTGTGCAGGGATTGGGCGCAAAGAAAGTCCGTGCGCTCTGGCAAGAACTCGGCGTAGAAAACCTAAGTGAACTCCTGCGCGCCTGCGAAGAGGGGCAGGTTGCCAAGCTCAAAGGGTTTGGCCAAAAGACACAAATGAAAATTGCGGAGTCGGTGCGCTTCCGAAAAGCCCAACAAGGGAAGTTTCTGTTTGCCGATGCTGAGCCTTACGTTGAATTTTTGGAAACGAAGCTAAGTGAATGTAGTCAGATAGCGAAGCAAAGCCGAGTAGGTGCAGTTCGTCGGCAGTTGGAAATACTGGAAGAGCTTGAGTTTTTGGTAGCAACGGCGGATCGTAAGGCGGTACGAGAGTTTTTGAATACCCTAGATGACCTAAGTGCTAACCCGCAGGCAAGCAGCCCTTCTGTCTGGCGAGGAAGCTTTGATGAGAACCAGCTTCAGGTTGTCATTCGGATGACGGCTCCTACGGCGTTTGCTCGCCAACAACTGCTGCACTCTGGGGCGGAAGCTCATTTTAGGCATACCGTAGATGGAAAAACATTATTCAAACATGCTCGAACAGAAAAATTTAACTCGGAAGACGAGTTTTACGAAAAAGTTGGTTGGAAAGTAATTCCCGCGCCCCTGCGCGAAGGAGGCTTTGAGCTTAAAGCCGCTGCTGATAACGAACTTCCTGAAAAACTCCTCCAAACCGAAGACCTACGCGGTATCTTACATGCCCACTCTACGTACAGCGATGGCAAACATACGCTGCGTCAGATGGCAGAAGCTTGTAAAGAACAAGGGTTTGATTATTTGGGAATTACGGATCATTCGCAAACGGCTTATTATGCCAGTGGGCTTAAGTTTGACGAGGTAAAACGCCAACACGAAGAAATTGATCATCTTAACGAAGAACTCGCTCCTTTCCGTATTTTTAAGGGCATAGAGTCAGATATTTTGAATGATGGCGCGCTGGACTACACCGAATCTGAACTGAAAACCTTTGATTTTGTCATTGCTTCGGTACACGCCAACCTGCGTATGGATCAAAAAAAGGCAACAGAGCGCGTTCTTCGTGCGATCCAGAACCCATACACCACGATGATGGGACACATCACAGGGCGATTGCTTCTCAAGCGCGAGGGCTATCCCTTGGACATGGATGTGATTTTAGCGGCTTGTGCCGAACATAA
>CAZNAK010000061.1:0-9615 GCA_964570645.1 uncultured Cytophagales bacterium
ATAAAAACAGATCCACTCAAAGGATGGTCGCTGCGCCCTAGTGAAGAAAGCGCGCTGGCTTTTGCTGCTTATTTACTCCCCGGTATGGTTAGTAACGAACCCGAAGATATTTCTGTGATTGAGTCCGCGCCGCCTATCTACACCTTGGCAATAAAAGTAGAAGGGGAAACCTATAAATTTTTTACGGATACCGAGATGCGTTTACTTTATCCAGCCAATGAGATCGCTCCTATTGCGCAAGTCATCAAGCAGCAAATTAACCAGAGCAGCAAAGACACTCAGGCTGTAGAGGTCTCACTTCGTAAAACAGACCAAACTCATTACGAAGGCGAGGTGAAGCTGAGCACGGGAGTTGTTCAGCGACTAAAGGCTGAGTACCTGGGCAAGGGTTTTCGTTGGGAAATTGTGCGTCCTGAGACCCAGGGAGAAACTCAGTTGTAAAAACGGCTAGGTTTTTGGCTAGTCGAGATTGTATGCCAGTAACTATTGAGCAGTTTAAACAGTTCGTTATTCAAATTGCTACTCCGCAAGGGGTTGGAACGGGGTTTTATGTAGCAGACCAAAAGCTGGTCGTAACCAATTACCATGTCGTGACGAGTTGCTCTGAAGTTGTGATTTCGGGTCAAGGCATTCCGAAACGCATCGCAGAGGTGATTTTTATAGATGCGCGGCGCGACCTCGCTTTTTTAAAAGCTGATTTACCCGACTTGCCTAACCTAGCGTTCAGTCAGGAACCTATTAAAGAAGGAACACGTGTTACGGCTATTGGGCATCCTTATGGGCTTCGCTATACGAGCACGCAGGGCATTGTCTCAAAAGCAAAGCGGTTACACCCTGAGAATAACACAACCTACATCCAACTTGATGCTGCCATCAATCCGGGAAATAGTGGCGGGCCTCTACTGGATTCGGAGGGAAAACTTGTTGGGGTAAATACCTTTATCCTTGACCGTGGACAGGCTTTGGGCTTTGCCCTACCCGTCGAGCAACTCCAAGAAGCACTTTTATTGCACACAAAAAGCGAGAACGACCATACGCTGGTTTGTAATTCTTGCGGAAATGTGGTTTCGTTTACGGAATTATATTGCCCATACTGTGGTACGGGGCTGGAGGAATTTATACAGCGACCTTATCAGCCTGTGGGCATTGCCAAAGCGATTGAAGAAGTTATTGAAAAGCTCGATAAGTCGGTAAAACTTGCCCGAAGTGGTCAAAATCGCTGGGAAATTCAGGAGGGAAGTGCCACTATTCATCTTCGCTATAACTCCGAAAATGGCTTTATCTTTTGTGATGCTTACCTTTGTTTGTTGCCCCAACAAGACATTGGTGCTATTTATGAGTTTCTTTTACGTGAGAACTATCGCTTAAAGTATCTTAATTTTAGCATTCAAGGGCAAGATATTATCGCCTCTTGGGTAATTTATGGACAGTTCTTGCACCCTAAGGCAGGAGTGAAGCAACTACGATATTTTATCGAGAAAGCGGACGAGTACGACGACCTGCTTGTCAACCAGTTTGGGGCAAGATGGCGTGGCCAAGAAGAAGACTAACCTTTTAATGAGCCAGATCAAAAAAGAAGACGTTAAACTAGCACTTGAAGACCGTTCAAAGCGTTTTCACGTCATTGGGGCTTGGGTCGCGATCTTTTTTGATCCTCTTTTTGGGATCACGGACTACATCAACCTAGAATACGATGGCTTTATCCGCATTTTTACCTTACGGATTTCCATTGCCATCATCACAAGTATCACCCTTTTTATTTATCATCGCCGAGCGTTTCCTTCTTACTGGTTGGTTTTTGTGCCCTTTATGCTAATCGCCTTCCAAAACGCATATACCTTTAACTTCATCACGCCAAAGAATCTCCTCGAACACACTCTCAACTTCATCGCCCTGCTCATTGGAGGGGGGATGTTTATTCTTTGGAGGTGGCAGATTTCGGTGGCAGCCGTCACCGTGACCGCAGCGGCTACCCTATATTTCGTGTATGACAACGAAAGCCTAAATGTGCAAGAGACGCTATCCAACGGTGGGTTGCTACTACCCGTGGTCGCTGTTTTTATGATTATTCTCATCCAAGCACGTTATCGCCTGACCGTTCGGGAGATCATAGCAAGCCTTGCGCTGGAGGAAAGTAACGGACAGTTAGCCAAACAAAATAAGCAAATCACAGACAGTATCCGATACGCACAACGGATTCAAGACGCGATACTACCCTCATTCAAAGACGTTTCAAAAGCACTACCCGAAAGCTTTATTTTATTCAAGCCTCAGTCCATGGTTTCGGGCGACTTTTATTGGTTTTGGCAGAGTGAAGAGGAAGGATTAATCCTTATTGCCGCCGTGGACTGCACAGGTCATGGCGTACCTGGCGCGTTCATGTCCATGAAAGGCGATGCGCTTTTAAACCAAATCGTGAATGTCGAAGGGACCCGACAGCCTCACGAAATCTTATCAAAAATGCACAAAGGTATCCAGAACGGGCTTCAGCAAAAGGAAACCAAGAACCGAGATGGCATGGATGCAGCCATGTGCCTGCTTGATACCAACACTAAAATCGTCACCTTTGCGGGGGCTAAAAACCCACTCGTTTACATCCAAAACAACGAAGTCAAGCGGATTAAAGGCGATCGAAACGCGATTGGCGGATATCGTGCCGAGGCAAACCTTAATTTTACTAGCTACACCGTTTCGTATCACGAAGCACCGATTACACTCTATCTCTTTTCGGACGGCTACCAAGATCAATTTGGAGGAGATTCCCCAGCTCGTAAGTTTGGCGCAAAGCGTTTTCGGGAAATGCTATTCAAAATCCATAGCTCTCCGATGGGCAACCAAAAAGATATGCTCGATCAGGTTTTTGAGGAATGGAAAGCCGCAGGCGAAGAAAAGCAAATCGACGATGTGTTGGTGATTGGCTTACGGATAGCCTAAAGACAGACAAATAAGTTATGTGTCCCCCTAAACACCATCTGGGAAATGATTTCGAGAAAGCTAAACGGATTATTGCACGTTTTCCGCTCGCCACCTTGATCTCAACGGCTGAAAACGAGCTTTTTACGACTCCTGTACCCATTCTGCTCACCGAGTCAGGAAAACTAGAGGGGCATATTGACAAAAGTAATCCACAGTGGCAGACCTTGACGCAACATCCTGTCAAACTCATCTTTCAAGGTCCGAATGCTTACATTTCGCCGAGTGTTTATCGTACCACTCAACTTCCGACCTGGAACTACGCACAAGTTCATCTAAAAGGGGATGCTACGCTTATGGAAGATCCAGAAGCTATAAAACGGCTACTCATCCGTACCAATAAGCGGCTAGAGCAAGGGCAGCAAACGCCATTTTTACTTCCTGCCGACCACCCAAAAATGAATGCTTTGCTGAAGTTCATCGTAGGTTTTGAGGTCAAAATCATAGACTGGGAACTACGCCTAAAGCTCTCGCAGGATAAAAATCCTGAGGATCAACAACTAGCCCTCGATACCTTAATTACCAACGACGAACGCTCCGAACGCATGCTGCTAGAATATCTCCTAAAAAGCTGATATAAGGCGAATAAAAGATCACTCTAGCCAGTATATTCAAACTATCGTTCTATATTTCTCCTAAAATTTAACACATTTAGTATGCGTGCATAACATATTTTCTTTACATTTGCTTATAAATATAGTATGCGTGCATAACAAAATTATGGCGTTTACGTATAAAAAGGGAGACACAAGAAAATAAGTTTTTAATCTAAACAACAATACACATGCAGGAAGTAATAGGAAAAAAGGAAGCCCTCAAAGGCGGTGAATTTTTAATCCGCGAAGTAGAGGCACAGGACGTATTTACACCAGAAGACTTTTCGGAAGATCAAAATATGATGGCTCAGGCTTGTCTTGACTTCATCGAAAAAGAAATTGAGCCCAACACAGAGCGCATCGAAAAGCTCGAAGAAGGGCTGATGAGCGAACTACTCACTAAAGCGGGAGACCTTGGACTCTTAGGTGTAAGTGTACCTGAGGAGTATGAAGGTCTTGGAATGAGCTTTAATACGTCTATGTTAATCACGGACGCACTCGGTGGTGCGGGTTCTTTTGCTACTGCTTATGGCGCGCACACAGGTATTGGTACTTTGCCAATCATGTACTACGGCAACGAGGCACAAAAGGAAAAATATTTACCCAAGCTCGCTACTGGAGAGTGGA
Source organism: uncultured Cytophagales bacterium (assembly GCA_964570645.1). Classification (GTDB taxonomy): domain Bacteria; phylum Bacteroidota; class Bacteroidia; order Cytophagales; family Bernardetiaceae; genus DAISIL01. The sequence continues at coordinate 4,197 of CAZNAK010000061.1, forward strand.
AAGGAGCGTACTGCCTGACAGAGCCAGATTCAGGTTCTGACGCAAATTCGGGAAAAACAAAAGCGGTCTTATCCGAGGATGGAAAGCAATACTTGATCACAGGACAAAAAATGTGGATCACCAACGGTGGATTTGCAGATGTTATGATCGTATTTGCCAAGATCGAAGACGATAAAAACCTGACAGCGTTTATCGTAGAGAAAGACTATGGAAACATCACTATGAACGAGGAAGAGAAGAAGCTTGGTATTAAAGGTTCTTCTACTCGCCAGATTTTCTTTAACGAAACTCCAGTACCCGCAGAAAATAGGCTTTCTGAGCGTGGTAATGGCTTCAAAATCGCGGTGAACATCCTTAACATTGGTCGTATTAAACTAGCCGCAGCTGCATTAGGTGGTGCAAAAGTAGTACTTGGTAAAGCAATCAACTACTCTACTGAGCGTAAGCAGTTTGGGCGTTCCATCAATACTTTTGGTGCCATAAAAACCAAAATCGCAGAGATGGCAACCCGCCTTTACGTATCTGAGAGTGCTTCGTATCGCGCAGGTCAGGATATTGAAAACAAAATTGACAATCTGATTTCTGAAGGCATCGAAGATGCTGAAGCAAAACTCAAAGGTGTCGAACAGTATGCTATTGAGTGTGCTTTGTTAAAGGTTCATGGCTCAGAGGTACTCGACTACATAGTTGACGAAGGAGTTCAAATTTATGGTGGCATGGGCTTCTCGGCTGACGCGCCCATGGAACGTGCCTACCGTGACTCGCGTATTTCACGTATCTACGAAGGGACAAATGAGATTAACCGTCTCTTACTCGTGGGTATGATTTTGCGCCGTGCCATGAAGGGTGAACTTGACATGATGGAGCCTGCTAAGGCCGTTGGAAAAGAGCTAACTTCTGTACCGAAGTTCTCCACACCAGATCGTTCTAAACTCTTTTCGGAAGAGAAAGAAGCAATCAAAAACATGAAGAAAGCCATCTTGATGGTTGCAGGGAAAGCGGTCGAAACCTTCCAAGATAAGCTCCAAGAAGAGCAAGAAATCATGAGCAACATCGCCGATATGATCATTGAGACTTACGTAGCGGAGTCTGCGATCTTGCGTACAGAAAAATTAATTACCAAGCGCGGCAGCGAAGAGGAAGCTAGTGTAGCTATTGATATGGCACGTTTGTATCTCCACAACGCGCTCGAGACCGTAAACAGCAATGGTAGAGAAGCGGTTGCTTCGTTTGCTAAGGGTGACGAGCAACGCGTGATGTTGATGGGTATGAAGCGTTTTACGAAGATTACACCAATCAATAAAAAAGAAGTGCGTCGCCGCATTGCTGACGCATTTATTAAGGAGAATCAGTATAAATTCTAATGAAAAAAGAGGGTTCTCTTTTGTGAGATTGATCTAATTGAAAACGCCTATGAGCTTTGCTTATGGGCGTTTTGTTGTCATAGGTACAGAAAAAAAGCGTTAGCCTTTTTAGAAAAAGACTAACGCTTTTTGTATTTGTGTGGTCAGATGACTTAGATAGAAAAGCTCTCACCACAACCACAGGTACGGGTTGCATTAGGGTTGATAAACTGAAAACCCTTGCCGTTAAGTCCGTCAGAGAAATCTAAAGTCGTCCCCAGAAGATACAACATACTTTTTTTGTCCACCAAAATCTTAATGCCCTTATCTTCAAAAACCTTGTCTTGAGCATCTTTAATCTCAGCGTCGTACGAGAGGTCATACATCAAACCCGAGCAACCTCCTCCTCTGACCGACACCCGCAAATGATGCTGGTCGGTGTATCCGTTTTCGCGACGGAAATTCATGATTTTATTTTTTGCTTTATCAGTGATTTGGATCATAATCTTGACGTGTTTTGAATCGTAAAAATACGATTTTTATTTAGAAACATTCTATACATTAAGAACGTTTTTGAGCATTTGAAAGTTTCAACCTGCTACAAGACCACCGCAATTGTCACCTCAACCGTATCACCGAGTACAATACTATTCCCACCTACCTCAAACGTGCGCCGGTCTATGCTTAAATTTCCCTTCAGCTTGTGGCTATCACCTTCGGGAGTAACCGCAAATGGAAAGGTAACTTTTTTCTCAATCCCTCTTATTTTTAGTTTACCGCTTGCCTCATAGCCTGCGTTCGTTTTACGAATAGCAGTCGTTTCAAACGTAATTTCGGGATATTTTTCTACATAAAAATAGTCTTCTTTCAGTAAGTGCCTATCGCGAGCACTATTATCGGTATCAATCGTTTTGACAGGAATTGTAACCATGAAACGGCTATTTTCAGGCATTTCCGCCGAAAACTCCCCCTCCACTTCAAGTCCTTTTAGTGTGCCATCCACCCAAAAGCCAAAATTTTTAATCCGAAACGCTACTTCCGACGACACCACGTCAAGCGATTGTGCCGAAGGCTTCATAAGACTCAGCAAGCAAAATATAAGTACTAAAGTTATATTACGCATAATTAGATTAACAACTCCTACTCGCTTTAAGTTTTGCGGTCAGACTAATCCGTATCGTAAGGAGATGAAGGTAATACACACTACCGCATAAATAGCTGCTAGTGGAAGTCCAACGCGCGAGAAGTCCTTGTTACTGTATCCGCCTGGCCCGTAAACCATCCAATTGGTCTGATAACTCACAGGCGTAATAAAGGCAGCAGAGGCGGCAAACGCTAAGCCTACAAAAAATGCAGGGTTCTGGAGACTTTCGTCGAACTGACGAGTGATCTCAAGGGCGAAAGGAAAGATAATCGAAGCCGCTGCCACATTAGTAATAAATGAGGTCAGTAATACCGTAACCACAAAAAGCCCACTCAAAATCACGACATTACCGTATGGCTCAAGTAAATGGATGAAGCTTGAAACGATGTCAGAAGCTGCGCCCGTCTCGACAAGTGTATTACCGATAGTCAGGGCAGAAGCAAGCAAAATGATCAGATCGATATCAAGGGCAGCGTTAATGTCGCGGATGGTATAAAGCTCTAAGAAAAGTAAAAGGGTCAGGATCAGTAAGAGACCAACAAAGAGCGACAGAAAGCCCGTAAAAATGCCCATCAGTATGAGCACCAGCCCGATCAGAAATGTGTTAATTCGTTTTGGGGAGGGCAAGGCTTTTTTGTCCAGCTTTGAGAGTACATAAAAGTCCTTCTTGGCGTTGGTGTTCTTGAAAAAAGCTTCCTCGACGGAAAGCAGTAAAAAGTCTCCATGCGATAGCTCCATCCCATCAAGGAGTCCGTTACCAAGCTGTGCGCCATTTCGGTGAATGGCTACGATTTCTGCTCCATAGTTTCCCGTAAATGCGGCTTGATCAACGCGTTTACCATCAAGGGAAGAGTTTGCTGGAATAACTGCTTCAACGACCTCCTTATTTTTATCGTAGTTAGGTAGTTCAAGACCGATCTCGCTGGTTACCATGGCAATTACTGTCTCCGGCTTACCCATAAAAAATAAGTTATCTTCGGATTTGAGAACTTCGTCGTTATCGACGGGTGAAATGACTTGTCCTCCGCGATGCAACTCAATGAGATAAACACCATCTCGCCGCATCAAATTGGCTTCCTCCACGGTCTTTCCGACAAGATGCGACGGTATAACTCTGGTTTCGACTAAGTATTCGGGAGCAAGCGTACGTACATCTTTGAATGCTTCTTTGTTTTCGGGTAAAAGCCAGTAACCAATCGAAAAAAGATAAATAATACCGATTACAGTAATCAAAACCCCCAAATACAGAAAGTCCGTAAAGGAAAGTTGCCGCACACTATTTTCTTCCAGAAAGCCGTTGATAATCAGGTTAGTAGAAGTACCGAGCATCGTAATCATACCGCCTAAAATTGTCGCGTAAGAGAGCGGAATCAATAACTTTGAAGGGTAGCTGCTAAACCGTTTGCTCCAGTTATACACGTAGGGAGTCATCAGGGCAACCACAGGGGTGTTGTTCAGGAAAGAAGAAAGAACGGCAACAATACTACACATCCGCCACAAAAAACCACGCCCTGTTCTTGCCGAGCGAAAGACCCGATCTAGGAACTGCTCGACGGGAAAATTTTTTTGTAGAGCGGAGGTAATAACAATGAGCAGAAGGATGGTGGCAATCTGCTTGTTAGCAAAACTAACCAGAAAGGAAGAAACCTCAATAGTCCCTGCCACCAGAAGCACCAGTACGCTTGCCAAAAACGTAAGCTCGGGCCTGAACCACTCACGCAATAGGCTCAATATGATAAAAGCAATAACCGCTAAAATCAAGTAACGATGAGCCTCAGAGGGAAGCTGACCAATAAAAAGAATGACATCTGCACATAGCATCGTATAAATCTAACCTACTTTTAGCTTCTGTCCAATGCTGAGCTTATTAGAAGACAAATTATTTAGGCTACGGATCTTGGAAATAGTTACGCCGTACTGTTGTGAAATCTCCCAGAGCGTATCTCCAGAGCGTACCGTATGTACACGTCCACTCGTAGCCGCTGCTTTCGTGGAGGTAGTCTGTTTTTTGACCGTTACCGTTGATGCACTGCTAACGCTGCGCTTATCCGACCATACCGTAAGGTGCTGCCCTGCATAGATACGGGAGCCTGATATGTTATTCCAATAGCGCAAAGCATTGGTCGAGATGCCATAACGCCCTGCAATTTCACTCAACGTATCACCACCTTTGACGGTGTAAATATGCTTGTGTTGCCCCTTTTTTGGTGGTTTGGTAGCCACAGGGCGCGTTCGTGTTGGTTCAGTACGTGCTGGCTTTCGTTGCCCATAGTTCATTTGTCGCGAGCGGCTTACAGGTCGCCAGAAAGAGGAATTAGCACTTCCGTCGCTCAGCGCAACCGACTGGTAGTAACCTTTGGTACTGGCCGCAGCCAAGATTTTATCTTCGTTTGCGTAATAATAGCCAAGGCGTTGACGTGGGATCTTGATCTCGTAGTCAGTAGAGTAGTGCGGAATAATACCACGCTTTAGCTCTGGATTAAGGTGTTGAAGATCATCGTAACAAACTTTCAGTTCGTCGGCAAGCCGCTTAAGGTTGATGTAAGCATCCACCTTGATGGTAGCCGTTTCGATGGGATAATACGGCTCTTCAATGGCTAAATAATGCTCATCGGAATAGTTAAAAAGGTAGGTAACTGCAATGAATTGAGGTAGGTACGAACGCGTCTCACGCGGAAGGTATGCATAAATATCCCAAAAGTTACGCTTCCCGCCTGAGCGACGAATGGCTTTTTGTAGGTTACCCGGTCCGCAATTATAAGCCGAGATCGCTAGCCCCCAATCATCAAACATTCCGTACAGGTATTTAAGATAACGGCAGGCCGCCTCCGTTGCCTGCTCGGGATTCATGCGTTCATCTACATAATAATTCTGGCTAAGTCCAAACATCTTTCCCGTTGCGGGCATAAACTGCCAAAGCCCAACAGCACCT
>CAZNAK010000062.1:0-9615 GCA_964570645.1 uncultured Cytophagales bacterium
GTCCTTGAAAGGAATCTATGAAATTTTCTGCTTTTCTTAGTTTATCTGAAAATAAAATACTTATCTTGTCTTTTGTTTTAGTGAAAAACAACACGAAACGGTTGTTTTTCGATATGTTTAATACCTTAAATTAAGATTATGCAAAAGTTTTTCAAAACACGATTTTGGGCAGTATTACTGCTCCTAATGAGTACACTCTTCATTACCTCTTGTGGTGATGATGACGAAGATGAGCCAAGTGCTCCTGCACCAACGGCAAGTTTTACGTTTGCTCCGAACGCACCACAGGCTGGCGATGTGGTTACGTTCACGAATACAAGTGAAAATGCAACCTCATTCTCTTGGGCATTTGGTGACGGAGGCACTTCGGACGCTGCCAACCCTACGTACACATTTGAGGCCGCAGGCACTTACACAGTGACACTAACAGCTACTGGTGAGGGCGGTGAGACAACTTCTTCACAAGATATTACGGTGGCAGAAGCAGCACCAGAGAATGTACCTACTGCGTCCTTTGATTTTTCTCCGAACCCAGCTACGGCAGGAGAGGCAGTAAACTTTACTTTTACTGGCGAGAATGCTGTTTCTTATGCTTGGGATTTCCAGAATGACGGTACTATTGACTCTGAGATGGAAAATCCTTCGTTCACTTACGACGAAGCAGGAGCTTACTCAGTAAAATTGACTGTAACGGGTGCGGACGGAACAACCGCAGAGGCACAACGTACGGTTTCGGTAGAAGCTAATGTAGTGGAGTATTCTGTGCGCATTCTCGGAGTTCGATTTGATGTCGTTCCTAATATTGGTTCTGAGGCTTTCCCTGAAATCGTTGATCCTGTACTTGCCCAATTTGATTTACCACTTGACCAGTTGAGCAGTTTTGACCAAGCACTGTGGGCAGCCCGTTTCAACGCTACTATAGGTCCTGATGATATCCCTGACGGTGCTATCTTTGGTATGGACAGCCCAGATCCTGCTGACCGACCAGTTGTCGAGATACCATTCCAGGATTTGTCTAAGTCGTATTACATCTATTTCGATACCAACCCTGATAATGCAGACGCGCCTCTGATGTTTGGTGAGTTCGTTTTAAATGATTTCTTGACAGATCGTCCAGCTGATATAGCACTCACTACGGACAACGGATTCGAGTACACGCTTTTTGTAGAGTGGATTGAGCAGTAGAGATTTTTTAAATCTTGAATATGAAAAACCGAAGTTGAGATTCCTCAGCTTCGGTTTTTCGTTTTTTGCTTATCTTGCCTCAAAAAAATACGCACCATGAAACACCTCCTTTTTTTTACTCTACCGTTCATTATGTTTGCTTGTCAGACGACCAAACCCGATGAAGAAGTCCAAGAAAACGAACCTACCACCACCTTAGAAACATCAGAAAGTGCTGACCCCCATTCCTTTTCTCAGCCTGAGGAGTCAAAGGTAACTCACCTTAACTTAGACCTAAATGTTGATTTTGAACAGAAAAAACTTATCGGCACGGCGGCGTACGAACTTGAAAATGCGCCTGACGCAAAAAAGCTAGTCCTAGATACACGTGATTTAACCATAAAGTCCGTCTTGGCTGATGGCCAAAAGGTAGATTTTGAGCTTGGCGCACCCGTAGAGCTACTAGGGCGACCACTCACCGTACCCATATCGCCTGAAACCAAAAAGGTCACTGTCAGCTATGAAACCTCTTCACAAGCAGCAGGACTACAATGGCTTTCGCCCGCGCAGACAGACAACAAAAAGTATCCATTTCTATTCTCACAGTCACAGGCTATCTTGGCGAGCACCTGGGTACCGTGTCAGGATAGTCCAGGCATACGAATGACCTATGAGGCTACCCTAGAGGTCCCTACCAAACTGTTCGCTCTGATGAGCGCGACCAATCCCCAACAAAAAAATGCAGAAGGGGTATATCGCTTCAAGATGGAACAGCCTATTCCCTCTTACTTGTTGGCGATTTCCGTCGGTGACTTACAGTTTCAGGCACTCAGCGACCGAGCGGGGGTGTATGCAGCCCCTTCGGTTTTGGATAAAGCTGCCTATGAGTTTGGAGATCTGGAGGAAATGATTGTAGCGGCAGAGGAGCTTTACGGAAAATACAGATGGGAGCGATACGATATTTTGGTACTGCCTGCTAGCTTCCCGTTTGGCGGTATGGAGAACCCGCGACTGACCTTTGCCACACCAACCATTTTGGCGGGAGATCGTTCTTTGGTCTCACTGGTGGCACATGAGTTAGCACATTCTTGGTCAGGAAACTTGGTGACAAACGAAACATGGGATGACTTTTGGCTCAACGAGGGCTTTACCGTTTACTTTGAAAATCGTATCATGGAAAAGGTTTACGGGAAGGAGTATTCAGAAATGTTAGCGTTGATCTCTAAAAAGCAACTCGAAAAAGAAATTAGCGAAATGATGCCCGAAAATGCTAAAGACACGCACCTCAAACTAGACCTTGTGGGAAGAGACCCCGACGAAGGACTCACGGCGATTGCTTATGATAAGGGCTATTTTTTTCTACGGCATCTGGAAGAGTCTTTTGGAAGAACTCAGTTTGACAAGTTTTTAAAAGGTTATTTCGCAGAAAATGCCTTTAAAACCATGAATACGAAAAAGTTCTTGAATTATTTGAGCGAGAATTTAACCAGTAGGATTAAAGATGGTAAGGAAAAGGCAATGCCAGAAGCATGGATATATGAAGCGGGACTCCCAATGACGATGCCCGAAGTCACCTCCGAAAAGTACGATGCAGCTACCAATGCTACCGAAGCCTGGATCAAAGGGGATATTACCGCCGAGGAAATTGATACCGAGGGTTGGAAATATCAGCAATACGAGTTTTTATTACGTAAGCTACCCGAAACATTAACCGACGAGCAACTTACCGAACTTGATGCAGCGTTTGGATTTTCAAACTCAGGCAACAGCGAGATTCTAGGACAGTGGTTTTTACACGTTGCCCGCAACGAATACGAACCTGTTTACCCGACACTGAAGAAATTTTTGATGCGTGTTGGTCGTCGTAAATTTATCGCCCCGATTTATGCCGAACTTGCTAAACACGAATCTTCAAAAGCTTGGGCATTAGAAGTTTATGAAAAGGCACGTCCTAACTATCACTTTGTCGCTTACGATACGATTGATAAGATTCTGGCATACAATAAATGAGTTTATTTGAGCCTTGGTGGCACCCTTCTAGTGACGCATTGGAAGGGTGCAAAGCTCAAAACTACCCTTCTATGATGGACTCCATCCAAAAGGCTTGGAAATGGGCAAGTCGCTATCATGCTACGCAGACTTACGCTGCCCCTGACCCAACGCGTAACGAGCCTTACTTGGCGCATATTGCTGCGGTTACCTTCGAGATCATGGCAGCTTTAAACGTAGAGCCGTTTGAAAAACCTCTGCTGGCTATTCAATGTGCTATTTTACATGATCTTGTGGAAGATACTTCCGTTACGCCTGAAATGCTAGAAGCAGAATTTGGGGTTGAGGTGGCTTTGGGGGTCTCGGCACTTACCAAAAACGAAAGCCTAGTGAAGACTCAGCAGATGGCCGATAGCCTGATGCGTATCCAGCAGCAACCCAAGGAAGTTTGGATTGTCAAATTAGCAGATAGGATCAACAATCTTGATCCACCGCCTCACCACTGGGATGATGCCAAAAAAAGAGCATATCAGGAGGAGGCTGTACAGATTTATGAGTCCTTAAAATCCGCTAGTCCTTATTTGAGTGTGCGTCTTTTGGAGAAGATACAAGCCTACCAGCACTTTTAAAGCCTGTAAAAGTACGTTTTTTTATTTCTTCCCAACTACCCGTAGGCCACCTAGCGTACCTTCGGCAAAAAAGTCCGCTACGGCACGATAAAAAGTAGTTCGGTGCGCAAATACTTCCTTACCGTAAAGTGACTCGTTACTACTTTGGTCTTTTGCAAAGTTTTCGTAGCGTTTACGTGTCCATGTAGTCCATTCAGGGGTATGATCGGTGTACGATAAAATCTCAAAGCCTGCTTTTTCAAGATCACTCAAATAAGTAGCTGAATCCGTAATACTCTGGATATGTAAGGTTTCTTTGAGGTGCTTTTCGACCTCAGGAGTAGGTGTATCTATCAGTACTAAGTCTTCGATGACAAATGTACCCTCGTCTTTTAGTGCATCGTATGCACGCGCAAGGGTTTGCGCTCGGTTGGGCAGGTGGAGAAAAACAAGCAGAGAGATAAAATGGTCGAAGGGGTGTTCAAATTGATGTGTGTTGAAGTCCGCCGTCAGATACTTAACTTGATCTCCGATACCTAGGCGTTTCGTTAAGGTGGTCGCCATCTCATTAAGTCCTGCTTGCACCTCAAGGGCCGTCACCTGACACCCCGACTCATGCGCCATCACACGTGCCGTACCACCAGCTCCACTGCCAATATCTAGGACGTGCTTTTGAGGATTAAGTTCTAATAAGTCCACAAGCTCAAAGCTCGTTTTTTCACCCAAATAGTGATACTGGTCTAAGTGCCCCAGATCAAGAAGGTCGCGCAGTGACAGCTTACCCTCACCCTTGCCACGCTCCCTGAGTAGTTTATGAACACAGGAAACGCGCCAGTTATACATAATTCCTTGATCTATGGTAGTTTGCATACGGTTTGGGCTAAAATGAAAAGTAGCAGATTGATATTTCTGTACACTAACTATTTTAACAATAAGAGCGAAGGCAATGTTTCACGCTCCATAATTTTCCTTATCTTGTTTTTTATGAATCACGAAACGCCTTACTTGATTTTTCATACGCAGTCTTATGACTATCTTGCCAAGGAGCTTGCACAAGCGGACGATTTTGAGTTAGGAGAAGTAGAGCGGAAACAGTTTCCCGACGGCGAGATTTATCACCGCATTCTGACCTTACCCAAACACCAAAATATTTTGCTGGTTGGTGGAACAATTAATGCTACCGAAACCATGGAACTCTACGATCTTGCCTGCGGGCTGGTTCACTCGGGTGCGGCAAAGCTGGTTCTTTGCATTCCCTATTTTGGTTATTCTACGATGGAGCGCGCCATCAAGTCAGGTGAAGTCGTGAAAGCCAAGCATCGGGCGCGGCTTCTGTCCTCTATTCCAAAGGCCTACTTTGGCAATCAGGTGATTTTTGTGGACTTGCATGTTTCGGGCATTCAACATTATCTGGAAGGAGAAATCCATCCGCATCATATTTACGCCAAAGGGCTGGTCATCGAAGCAGCGCGGAAGTTGGCAAAAGGTGAACACTTTGTGCTTGCTGCCACCGATGCGGGCCGTGCCAAGTGGGTCGAATCTTTAGCCAATGATATGAATGTAGAGGCTGCCTTTGTGTACAAGAAACGCATAAGCGGTTCTGCAACTAAAGTTACGGGAATCAATGCAGACGTGAACGGTAAAGTGGTGATTTTATACGATGATATGATCCGAACAGGCGGGTCACTCGTGAAAGCTGCGGAGGCCTATCAGTCGGCGGGGGCGAAACAAGTTTTTGCTATCGCGACACACGGGCTACTTCCAGAAGGCGCGCTTCAACGCATTCAGATGAGCGGCGCAATCAAAAAAGTTGTCGTGATGAACACCCATCCAAACGTATATCAGCAGCCACAAAGCGATTTTTTGGAGATTAAATCGGTGGCAGGTTTGTTGAGGAGCGTACTCTGAAACATCGTTTTGTTAACCTAAGGGGCAGTTTTGGCGTTAATGATAACATACTCTATCTTAACTCAAATAAAAGCATAAAACATACTATGAATATCCAGAAACTCACCTTAGTTGTATTTCTTGCCTTGGCACTGGCATCCTGCCAAAACCGTGACGACGAGGAAGGGCAGCCCATAACCCCCGCAACCATCACTGTTGACTTTCAACATACAGTGGGCGAGCTGCCGCTAACTTATGACACCCAGGTGTATCAAAACGCATTAGGACAAGAATACAGCGTCGAGGAATTTAAATTCCTGATCAATACCCTTACGTTCCGCAATTCTCAAACGGGTGAGTCATATAGCGACCCCCAAAAATACCGCTTGGTATTCCCCAAAGCCTCCCAAAAGATGAGTTATGGCTTTGTTTTAGAGGAAGTTCCCGCAGGAACATACGATGAGATTACCTTTTCTATTGGTGTGGACTCGTTGGATAATTTTTCGATCGCTCAAGTAGGCGACCTTGACCCTTCCACCAATATGGCTTGGAACTGGAACACAGGCTACAAGTTTTTATTCCTCGAAGGTAGATACTTTGCAGAAGATGGCGTAACGGCGGGCTTGATATTCCATATTGGAAGTCTATTTAATACCAAAGAATTGAGTTTTGCCACCCTTCCTTTTACCATTGGCGGGACGAGCGATGCGACGGTTTCCTTTGGCGTTGATGTGGCTGAGGTATTCCAAAACCCCAATGCAGTAAACTTTGACGAAAACCCAAGCGTCATGTTTCAGGGTTACAGCCGTCAGGTCTCCGAAAACTACGCTACTGATATGATTCGATTGGAGTCGGTACAGGTATTGGAGTAAACGCCTTGTAGTAGTCACCCACTTTTTTCGTACTTTTGGCATTCTTCAACAAATGAAATTTCTATGTGGAAGGTATTGCTAGGATTAACCCTTTTTGTCTTGGTAGAAGACACCACCCCCAAGGTAGAGTGGCAGATGGTATGGCAAAAAACACCGCAAATGCCTCAAGCTGAGGTTATTCGGGCGACTCAGTATGATCGCGAGGGACGTATTTTGCAGCACAAAGACTTTCTAAAAGGCATGACCAGGCAATACGTCTATGATACGGCGGGGCAAGTCATTGAGGAAACAGGCGAGCGCAGCGGTTGGGGAAGATACAAAATCGAGTACGCCAAAGATCTTAAGTTACGTACAGAATATCTTGCCGATAACTCGGAACGAAAAATTTATCAGTTTTTCAATGAAAAAAATCAAATTTATGATGAGCGTCACTACCAGAACGATAGTGTCCAGCTTCATATCGTGTACAAATACAATAATTTTGATAGTCTGAAAGCCGTTTCTCTACAAAAACTCCCCTGGCAGCGCGAGATGACAACAGGATTGGTTGAGGTAGAATACGACCCACAGACAAAGAAGCCTACGGTGCGCTATGAGTATGATTACGACGGTTTTTTGGTAGAGGAAACTTACTATGAATACAAGTATGGCGTAAAGCCAATCGGTAAAAAAGTAGTCACACACACACAAGGAGAAAAGAAAGCTCCCGGAAAAATCCGTGAGAGCGGGAATACTGCTATCATCGAATATGAGGTACAATATCATCATGCTAGGGAGCCAAAAGAAATAAACCTCTCGATTTCCGAGAAAAACTACCGAGAAACAGAAATATTTACCTACGACGACGATAATCGACTCTTGAAAAGTACCAAAACGGTATTTCAAGATGGTGTTCCCCAAAAAATTGCGACCTCTAAGCACAGTTACACATCCGAGGGGATGCCCGTAAAGGTGGTCACGACTACAAATCGCGTGGATGGCTCAACGATCAGTACACACACCAAAACCTTCAATGAGATGGGACAGCCGAAATCCGAAATCTTAAAAAATGCCGATGGAGAGACGCAAATCGACTATCTCTACGTATATTATCGCTCATGAAAACATTGATTCTTATCCGTCACGCCATGCCTGAAGACGGCTTTGGGCTACCCGACTTTAAACGCAACTTGACTACCAACGGCAAAGCTGACGCGACCAAAATCGGAGAAAACTGGAAATCGGAAGGCTTTTGCCCTGATTTTATCCTAAGTAGTGCCGCTGTGCGCGCCAAGCAGACAGCCGAGCTGATTGCAGCAACCTGCCACTATCCTAAAGCAGTCACGCTTGAACAAGAGTTGTACAGCACTTACGAGGGTGCGCTCTTGGCTCGTCTCCATATTTTAGACGATGTACATCAAACAGTTGTTTTGGTAAACCATAACCCCGCCATTTCTGGGTTGGTCGAAATGCTCACCGATGAATATATATCTATGCGCCAAGGAACACAGGTGGAGTTGAGTTTCACGGTGGACGCATGGTCAGAAATTAAGCAAGAGAATGGTAAACTTATCAAGGTGACGCACGCCGTATAGACTTTATCAATTTAGTCTCTATCTTTGCGACTTGAATTCTCACTATTGCCATGCACCAACTTGACATTTGTTTATCTCCCGCGCTCTTAGATTGCTTTTCCCTCAAGGACAAAACGGCCGTGATCATTGATATTTTTCGGGCAACTTCCTGCATCGTGACAGGGCTTTCCAATGAGGTTGAAGAGATCGTTCCTGTAGCAACGATTGAGGAGTGCCGCACCTACAAAGCAAAGGGCTACCTTGCAGCGGGCGAGCGCAATGGTATCAAAGTCAAAGGCTTTGATCTGGGTAATTCGCCATTGGGTTACCTCCAGTCCAAAGTCAAAGGGCAAAAGGTTGTGATGACTACAACTAACGGGACAAAAGCCTTGAATCTTTCCAGAAACGCAAAAGAGATTGTCGTTGGGGCGTTCTTGAACTTCTCTGCAATGGTTGAGTACCTCAAGAAGACAGAGCGAGACGTACTTTTGGTTTGTGCGGGCTGGCACGATAAACCCAACATGGAAGATACACTCTATGCGGGATACTTGGCAAACGCACTTCAAGACCTATTCTCGATGGAAAGCGATTCAGTGAACATCGCGTTAGCTACTTACGCCGAAAGCCAAAAGACAAGCTTGAACGCGTACCTGGAAGAGTCCGCGCACTACAAACGCCTTGTCGGGCGAAACCCCGCCGTTGAAAAAGATCTCATCTTTAATTTAACCGTAGATAAGTTTTCTCAAGTGCCTGTATTAGAGGGTAAGCGGTTGCTAGTGCGGTAAAAAAGGTTACAAAAGTTTTACCAAGGCTTTAGACATCTGTACAAATGTAAACGTGTATTCTTGTAGATACTTCCCATTGGAGGGAGCTCTCTGTGTAAAAGTGCATGAGTTCGACTTTCCATCGATCCGTAAAGGCGGCATCCCTAGTTACAAACCTCGCCGAGGGTTTTGAAGAGCCCCCCCATCCGTTCCCGCTCACTTGAAAAAGCCTTTTTCCGATAGCACTTATCCACCGCTTTGTCCAAATTCGCATGGGCTTTTCGCAAATCGGGGGGCATGGTTAAGGGGTCGTAGAGGGCGGCGAGGTTGCTATCCGGGTAACGCCCCCGCGCTGCCAATACCGCTTCGGCAGCTTCCTCTACGACAGACTGCTGACCCGCCGAAACCGCCGTAGGAAAAGGAAAATTATTGTAAACTAGCTTAACCGAATAGCGAAAACGGCTTTCCAAACGTCCAGCTACATTTCGCACCCACGCCATGTGCATCTCGGAAGTTAGGATGCCGAATTGATACAGGTTTGCTTCCTCAGAAATCTTTACCAAATTGCTACACAAAATTTCGGGTGGCATGAATCCAATTGGAATGTATTTTCGTCGCTCCGAAGTTACTTCAGGAATAAGGAAATAATTCGATTCGGGCATATTCTCAACGTGAAAGCGTGTCGGCGTTTCGGCAAGTTTTTGTGTTGGCTTACTCGTGCTGGCTCTGCGGTATTTCTGCACGGCTTGTACACGCTCTAAAACGTGCGGCATTGCCT
>CAZNAK010000063.1:0-9597 GCA_964570645.1 uncultured Cytophagales bacterium
ATGACTCAAGCCAGCACGGATAAACACGGCTTGTAGTAGTTTATCGCGTTGAATTTCGAGTAGTGCTTCTTTGCCATACAAAACGTACTCCTCTCCTTTTGCCTCAGGGACAACTAGTGTCAGCACCGCTTTTTCTACTTCCTCGCCACGCCAGCTATACGAAATATCCACCCCAAAGTTAGAAAACAGCACCTGATATAGTGCGGGATGTCCTAGCATTACGGTAAGCAAGAGTTTTGTCAGTGACTCTCCCGAGAATGCGACAAAGCCAAAGGAAAACAGATTTTCGTCATAGCTTTGAATAAAGTCAAAGGCTTTTTTCTGGGGTAATGAGTCAAGTACGCTGTTTACTTTCTCTATCGAAAGGCCTAGTTCAGTTAGTTCTTCCACCGAAAAAGTTGGACGAAATGACCCTGAGTAGCTTACGCCTAACGGGTTTTTGCATCCTGACTCTCTGATCATATTATCAAAGCTGATGTCATGGATCTCACTCTTAACGTCTTCAAGCTGAACGTAGTAGCGTGTAAAATAGCGTAACGCCCAATAGGTCAGATCGTTGGGTTTAACTTGACCAGGTGTGTAACTTAGTGACTTAAAAAACGCATGATTTTTCCACCAATCTAGTTGGCGTTCCTGCTGGAATTTCCGCAATGCGCCCCATGTATTAGGAAAATCCTGCGGATTAACTTCTTGGTTGAGTTCTTCTTTATACCATGCTACTTCGGTGTCCATGCCCAGATACCCTTGTCTGCGAAGGGCTTCTTGTATTTGCCAGAGTGCTCCGGGCATGGTAAGAGAATCTACCCCTACGATACTTTTTTGTGGCTTTTGGAAGGCAGGTATTCCGTTAGTTTGTCGGACGGCAAAAAACTCACGCTGTGCAGCCCTGACTGCCAGTAGCGTTTCTTCGTCTGGATACGGAACGGTATGTTGTAACTCTTGATACTGAACGTGGTTAACCACGTGCGTATCGTTTTCGGGAATGCGAATTGGTTCCCCTTCTATGAGTGGACGCTTGAGTAATTGTGGGTTCGCCTCTAAGAGCCGCCTGACGGATAACTGAAACCGACTGGCTATGCGGTATAAGTTGTCGGTTGGATGGACAGAATAGATTTTTAGGGGCACGGGAATAGATAGCTCTTGCCCTATGGTGAGTGCCTGTCCATTAAGCTCAGGGTTTACTGAGCGCAACTTTTCGAGCGACAGACCATATTTTGACGCAATTTTATAAAGACTGTCACCACGACGAACCACGTAGATCATATTCTGTTACTAACTTTGTGCACTAAAAAACGAAGTTATGAAACGCAAGATAGTATTTTTTATTCCGATTCTTTTTTTTACCCTCGTTTTATTAGGTTTTTGGTACCTGGGCGGGCTGGATCGCCCTGCTTATGAGGTCGTTACACGCAAGTCCGCTACGCTCATTGGCACATACTACGAGGGGGACTGGGAGAAAGACTATGAACGATATGAGGAATTACAGGCTGAGATCAACGAAAAATGGAAGTCGGGCGTACTTTCGGGGATGCGGGCGGTTTATTTCCTCAATAATCCGGATACAGCGAAGGTTGTCAAAGCCTATGTTGGGGTGATGTCGGATCAAAAGCCCCCTTCGGACTACAAAGCTTTTGAAATTCCGAAACGGAAGATAGTTCGTGGAGCCGTTAATACACACCCGCTGATTGCGCCCTCGCCGCAGGAAATTTTCCTACAACTTTCTAAGTTTGCGCGCGAGCAGGGAGTCACCATCGAGATGCCCATGCTCGAAAAGTATAGCCGAGACGGGGGAGTAATTATTGAAGTAGAGGCAAAAGAATGATGTAAGCGACCGCTGGGGTTATTCGTAACTTTTAGCTCAATGCCATGAATAACATCCCAAGACTCATCAAGATCATCAGTCCGTCTTCTATAATCGTAACGGTGCTCATGGGAAGATTAAAAACATCCCCTAAGCAAGCACACTGAATCGTTTTTTTGTCCAAAACGGTTTTTAAGACCCCAATAATGCTCACCGACATGACCACAAAGGTTACACTGTTAGTAATGATCGGATTAAAATTGACCAGAAAAGCAATTCCTAGTGCTAACTCGGTAAAAGCATAGACGTAGCCCCAAGCCGGAAATTTGCGAGCGATGATGTCATACATTGAATAACTCTCCTTAAAGCCTTTGAGGTTTAGCATCTTAAAAAATGAGAACGTCAGAAAGAAGCCTGCCATAAAGTGCCGCATCCACCTTGCAATATCTACATTTTCAGTCCTAAGTTCTATCAGAGCGGTAGCTAAAAAGATATATAGGAAGATGAGTAAAACGGGTTTGTAGGTAGCAAACCAACTTCTGGTTTGTTTTTCTGCTTCGATTTGATCAGCAGCAGCGATTTGGTATTTATCTTCTAAGGCCTCTTGTAAGTCAGGTAAACTCACGTGTTTATCCATCGTGATGGTTGCAGAATTGCTATCTTTTGAAACTTCTGCGGCTGTGACCTCATCAAGGGAAAGCAGTGCTGACTTTACTTTTGCCTCACAACTTCCACAAGTCATTCCTGTAATTTGATACGTATGTGTCATTGCTTTATCGTATTAAGTACAATACAAAGATCACAGATTTCGTGCGTTTATTAGACTTTATTACGATAAGTTTTGATAGGAAGCTCTCTTCCTAACCCTGAAATTATGTGATCCGCAGGCAATCTCCTTCTGGCGCAAGCGTCCTCGCTTGTGCCTACGATAAAGTCAGCATCTGCTGACATAATCATCAATAAAAGCCAGCAAATGCTGGCAGTATGCTACGTCCAAGTGGACACTTGAACGAGGTTATTCGATGAACAAGATGTCAAGTAGTCCTTTTTCACCTTCATAGTCCCGTGCACTGCTGTATTTCCAATGGGCAGCTTTCTCCACATATCCTGCTTTCACAGGGTTTTGGTGGATGTATTCCAAACAACGTTCCATCAGGTCGTTAGTAGAGAGTTCTATGGGTTGGTTATGTTGTTGCCAAAATTGCCAGTTGTAGGTTTCTCCTCCCAGAGCTGTCCCATTGTAAGGCGCGGGTGAGCAACACTTTATGTTCTTTGTAGTAGCTTTTTTCGTGATTAAGTACGTTAAGTACCTCGTCGATACGACTCAAGAAGTCGCCTTGTTCCTGACTATTCGCAAAGTTGATGTACTGCAAACTGCGTAATATCTCGGGGATGGCCGACTCGTCCACGGATTCTACCAAAAGTGGCACAATACGCTTATTGTATTTGAGCGCGTGAGCTAGCTCCTGTTGGCAGTTTTCGGAGGCTATTGACTATGACGAGATGAGGAAGAAGAAGTTATCCGCTCCCTCAATGCCTCGCTTAATCGCTTCCTCGTAGGAAACGGATTTTTGAATATCGGTTTCGTAAGACCAGCTCGTAATTGCATGACGCAGCAAAGCCTGAATAAGCTGTTCACGGATTGCCTTATTTCCTGAAGCACTACAAATGAAGGCATCCGTTATACGGTTTTCAGCGTTCTTGCGGGCTTCACCGATAAACTCACAAAGTAAATTTGAAGGCTGACACGGGGGCTGGTTAGGGGGCGTAAACTCTGTCAGGAGCCACTCCTCGGCGGCTTTACGTTCCTTACCCACTAACAGGTGGTTATTGAGCCGCATAAACATAAATAATACGTGCTTTTTTCATGACTCAAAATTACTTAGCTTTGCTGTGCATCACAAAAGATTAAGTACCTACTTTTTAGTAAGAAATGAAGGAAAAGACCAAAATCACTAACCGCTGCCCGATCCGTACGACATTAGAAATGCTCGGCGGAAAGTGGCGACTTTTGTTAATTTATCAGCTTTCAAGTCAAGAAAGTATGCGTTATGGCGAATTGAAACGTGCTATCCCTGATATCAGCGAAAAAATGTTGATTCAGGAGCTTAAAATACTCGTTGATAGTGGTCTTGTGCGGCGTAAAAGTTACGGCGAAGTGCCACCTCGCGTGGAATATAGCTTGACACCACAAGGTAGAAGTGCCCTGCCGTTGATCGACCAAATGTACCAATTTGGTATGGGATACTTAGCACAATTAGAGGAATGATTACGTTGTGGTACTTGGTTGGAGAAGCTACCTTGTAAAGGCATCAAAACAGCTAATCTAAAACCAAAAGCAGCGTATCTACGGACGCTGTAAACTCCCTTAGGTCAAAGTCTGCTTTGGTGATCACTCTTAGTCCACTATAAAAAGTAAAAAAGAGTGTAGCGATAGATTTGTAGTTTTTATCGGACGGAAGCCCTCCAGCACAGAAGCGGTGGTACAGGGGGGCAGGGACAAGGTGCCATGTACAGGGCAACAGCAAAGACGAAAAAGAGGATTTGGTCCGTGAAGAGTTTATGCGTAAGGTCGCTGACGGTGTTTTTCAGACACTTAAAGATAAGCAAGCGCCGTTACTTCTCTTCGGAACTGAGCGTACATAGGCTGCATTCCGACACAAATCAATCACCTCAGTAACTTGCATCCAGTCTCGATTTCGGGTAACCCCGATGAAGTTAAACCTCATGCGTATCGAGCGAACGAGGAATTCAGAGTGTCTTTTCGATAAAGCGGCTATCAATACTTTAGTTACTGTTGGTAATGTGTTCGCCATAAAGCCAGAGGCAATCCCCGAAGAAAAAGCTGAAGCTGAGTTAGCGGGTATATTACGTTATTAAAACCTCATTGGATGGTATGGATAATTTTCTATTACCATACCCATTAAAATTTCTACACCAAAGCCCTGACTTCAATCAGGGCTTTATTTTTTTGTACGGGTCTTTACCTTACGATCTCCCCAAGCAGCGTCGCCGAAGTACAATGCGTTACCCTTACATCAATGTACTCGCCCTTTTTGGCGTTACCTTTCGGGAATACGATAACTTTATTAGCCGAGTTTCGCCCCTGAAAGTCCTCAGCAGACTTCTTGGAACGTCCTTCTACAAGCACACGGAACGTTTTTCCGAGGTCTCGCTGGTTTCTAGCTAAGGAGTGCTCGCTTTGGAGTTTGATGATCTCTTGAAGGCGACGTTTTTTTACAGATAACGGAACATCATCTTCGTATTTTTTAGCTGCCAAGGTACCTGGGCGTTCAGAATAGAAAAACATATAGGAGTAATCGTACTTAACAAGCTCCATCAGGCTGAGTGTTTGCTGATGATCCTCTTCGGTTTCTCCGCAGAATCCTGCGATCATATCCGAAGAAATTCCGCAATTTTCTCCAATAATTTCCCGAATGGCACGAATACGATCCACGTACCACTCACGGGTGTAAGTGCGGTTCATGCGCTCCAAGACAGTCGAACTTCCACTTTGTACGGGAAGGTGAATAAAATTACAGATATTATCGTACTTCGCCATCGTGTGTAGTACCTCGTCGGTCATGTCTTTGGGATGGGAAGTGGTAAACCGTACGCGCAAGTCAGGATGTACCTGTGCGACCATCTCTAAAAGCTGTGCGAAATTGACATTTTTGATCTCGCCTTCAAAGTTTTCCGCCTTGACTTTACGGGGTAGGTTTGTCCATTTATATGAATCTACATTTTGTCCGAGTAGCGTAACCTCGCGGTACCCTTTGTTGAATAAATCTTCTGCCTCACCGACAATAGAATAAGCATTACGACTGCGTTCGCGCCCACGTGTAAATGGGACAACACAAAAGCTACATACGTTATCACAACCGCGCATGATGGAGATAAAGGCAGAAAGCCCGTTGGAATTTAGGCGGACAGGAGAAATGTCGGCGTAGGTTTCTTCACGCGAGAGGAGTACGTTGACGGCTTTCTGCCCGTCGTCCACTTTTCCAACAAGTTTGGGAAGGTCGCGGTAGGCATCAGGACCTGCAACTAAGTCCACGATTTTTTCTTCTTCTAAAAACTTGTGTTTGAGCCGCTCGGCCATACAGCCTAATACGCCTACAAGTAATTCTGGTCGATCTTTTTTGAGTGCGTTGATTTGCTTGAGCCGCTTACGAATCGTTCGTTCGGCTTTATCACGGATGGCGCACGTATTCAAAAAGACCAAGTCGGCATCTTCAACCCGCGAGGTGGTACCAAACCCTTTCTTTTCCATAACCGCCGCTACGATTTCAGAGTCCGAAAAATTCATCTGGCAGCCATAGCTTTCGATATACAGTTTACGCTGGTCGGGGGTGGCAGCATCTGTGGTCGTTTTCACATCGCAGGACACCGCTTTTTTGGATGTCTTTTCCACTAAATTAATATCTTCGATCAACTCCATAATCAATATCGTTTATGAGCTTACAAAACTAAGGAAGATTTAGTTCGTAATAAGCTAAGAAATGTTTAAGTGGCGCACTGACTTGTTTAATCTTCCGATGGCAGTTTAATAAACTCGAAGTCGCTTAGGTTCGTCTGAATTTGAAAATCTTCTCCATCACGCAACATTTCTTCGTCCCAGTCCGCGTAAAACCACTTGATTTTTACTTTGCCACCTTGTTCTTTATAGCGTTGAAGCTGAATGAGCAGATCAAAAATGTGACGCGTGGAAGTCGTATTAAAATACTGCATCCTGAACTCAAATGTGATAGGTCCCCGAACTTTTTCGATATATAATTTTATCCAGTCTTGAAGCTTTGCGTAAAAAAGGTCTGTCTGCTCAAGATATGACTCTCCTGAGAGCGTACAAAGTCCCGTTTTTACCTGAAAATGCACATTTGGGACATAAAACTCGCGCTTTTCACCTCTAATCTCTAAATCCTCCATAAAAAAAGTTTATTGGTTAAAATTACACTTTTTGTTATAAAACCCAATAATTTTCACTCACAATGACTCAATCTTTATGTTTTTCCATGAGTTCTTCCACTGTATCCATCATCTTGGATGAGCCTACAAAAAGAGGCGTACGTTGGTGAAGCTCGGTGGGTTGTAGTTCCATGATGCGTTCAAAGCCGTTGGAGGCCCGCCCACCCGCTTGCTCGATCAGGAACGCCATCGGATTAGCTTCGTAAAGTAAACGTAGCTTACCGTCTGGGTGTGAAGGAATACCTGGATAGACATAAATACCCCCTTTGAGCATATTTCGGTGGAAGTCCGCCACCAGAGAGCCAATGTAACGCGCCGTGTAAGGACGATTTGTTGCTTTATCGAGGGTTTGGCAATAACGCACATACTGCCGCAAGCCCTCGGGCATACGTTCATAGTTTCCTTCGTTGATAGAGTAGATTTTTCCCATATCGGGAATTTGCATATCTGGATGCGAGAGAAAAAACACGCCCACAGAAGGATCAAACGTAAAGCCATTTACGCCGTTACCTGTCGTGTAAACCAGCATCGTCGAGGAGCCATAGACTACATAGCCCGCTGCCACCTGTGCCGTTCCTTTCTGTAAAAAATCTTCCATCGTAACGGGTGTACCCGCAGGCGAAATGCGTCGATAAATAGAAAAAATGGTTCCGATAGAAACATTGACATCAATATTTGAGGAGCCATCAAGTGGGTCAATCAAGACTACATACTTGCCCTGCCGTTCTGTTTCTCCATCAAAGGCAATGAAGTGATCCTCTTCCTCGGAGGCAATTCCGCAGACCTCCCCCCGCGCTTTGAGGGCGTTCACAAACTGTGTGTTAGCAAAAACATCCAGCTTCTGTTGTTCCTCGCCCTGAATATTTTGTCCGCCAACAGCCCCTAAAATATGCTTAGCGATGCCCGCTTTACTAATCTCTCGATTAACAATTTTTGCTGCCAAGCGGATCGAGCTAAGTAAGCGACTGAGTTCGCCCGTGGCATATCGGAAGTCAGCCTGTTGATCTACAATAAACTCCCCTAAAGATTTAAACTGGTTCATAGGTACTGTATTTTATCAGCAAAGTAAGGTATAGCGAGAGAAAAATAAAAGTATCCGATCAGAACAGGGATAAAATGAGCCATTAAGTAACTTATTTCTTTTTGTATTAAATAAGACGCATCGTACAATGTCCCTAAAAATCCATATTTTTGAATACTATGAAAAACATAAACACCTTTCTTTTGTCATTGCTCGTTCTCGTTTTCGGCGGGTGGGCGGTCGGACAATACTTGAACCTTCTTCCTAGCGGAGAGAAAGCAGCCGAGCCTATCCCCGTCGTTGAAACTACTCATGATCTCGTTTTGGAAGAGGTACAGGCCCTCGGGAAGTTGGAGTTAGTGAAGTATCGAATCAAGGACGTAGTAGAACACAAAAAAGTAAACCGCTTCCTGCCCGATGCAAAAGTACTGCTGGTCGTCACGGGAGAGGTTGTGGGCTGCATTGATCTGACCCAAATCAAAGCTGAGAGTATTTTTAATAGTCCTGATACTGTGCAGGTGCGCTTGCCTGCCCCAGAGGTATGTTACAGTAAAATCGATCACCAAAACTCCAAAGTTTATGACACGCAATACACCATTATTACGGGTGTTGCCGATACAATCGTGGCGGGGGCGTTCCGAAAGGCAGAGGCGAAACTGGCTGATGCGGTCAAAGAAATTGGGCTGCTCGAAGAGACGAAGAAAAATGCACAGACACTCCTTAAGCCCCTCTTTGAGAATATGACCGAGAAAACGGTGCTGCTTACCTTTCCAACCGACTCGGCTGCCGTAAAGCCCGAAACGCTTCCTGAACTTCAACCTAAATGATCCTCAAACCTATTACTTTTGAAGAAAATATCGTTGTTGATACGATTGATAAGCACCTCGAAACAGCCCTTTTTATCCTTCGTTTTTTATTTTCTTAATTTCATCTTCTGTATATCCCGTTGCCTTGGAGATAGAAGAGATATTTAAATCCATCTGGATCAAGTTTTTCACTATTTTTATCTTTTCCAATTCAGCGTTTCTTTTCTCTTCCTCCCTCCCTTCTTCTCTTCCTTCTTCGTAAGCTGTCTCCAAGGAGTTCTTTAAATCCCTGTATGATTTTAAACTTTCTTCATAGGCATCTGCCTCTGACTTACTGAACTTCGCGATTTCAGCCACCTCGAATAACCGTTCAAATATACTTTCTCTTAGTTGATTGGGGACTCTGTCCAACTTATTCAGGTTGCGGATGACGTACATCCATTTATCGAACCTTGAGTCCAGCGATTCGACAGACTTATTGAACTTGGGCATTTCCAAGTAAATAAAGGTCAGCTTATCATAAAATACTTTACAGGTTTTAATATCAGTCAATTTTACATCATACCTGAACTTATTCGGGTCTTTCATGTCAAAAACAAAGTCCAAGATGGCGATGGTATAGACTGCCTTTAACTCGAAATTCCAGTCCGATCCCCCTTGCGCCTGTTCTCTGATCGGGAAGGTCGAATAATAAATCGTCCTGTCTTTGAAGAATTTCTGTTTTATCTTCTGGAGTTCAACAATAAACTTTTCCCCATCCTCACTTTCACAATAAAGGTCAAAAATAGCTCTTCTGTCATCCTCGCTGTTTCCTAGTTTGTCGCTTTTCAGATAGGTCAGACTTATAATCTTACCTTCTTCGTCTTTGAGGAGTTCATTCAAAAAGTCGAGTAAAAGTTCGTTGTTCGGTTCTTCGCCAAAGAGCCTTTGAAAGCCGTAATCGGTGAACGGATTAATATATCTTTCTATGATCTCGGGCATATTTTCTATTTTTTCCACAAAGA
>CAZNAK010000064.1:0-9572 GCA_964570645.1 uncultured Cytophagales bacterium
GTTGGTACGTTTGTAAAAACGCTCTTTGAGCAGGGTCGGTGTACTTTTCCATAGTTGTGGGGCGCGTGCCTCCATAACTTCATCCAGGAGTTGCTTGGAGAGACGATCCAACGAAGGGCACATCTCCTCGGCGATACGTTCGGGATCAAGCCGCGCGAACTGTTCTTCTACGCGCACAAGCTTGATCGTTAAGAGATCAACGGATTTCTCAGCCATTTTCCTTGCTTTGGAAGGTATAATTCCTTGCCACCCGAAAGGACGAATACCCCGGTACTCAATAGGGTAAAAGGTCATCTTGATAGCTAGCCAGTTAGTCAGGTAGCCTACGCCAGAACTGATAAAGGGTATGAGTAAGAACTCATAATGTTCTGCAATAAAATCTCCAATATTTTGTAGTAGATCGCTCAATTATTCCACAATGAATACTTCCTCGTCTTTGCGTTGAAGGCGATAGGTTTCGCGGGCATAGCGTTCAAGCTGCTCTGGGTCGGTTTGAAGTGCCTTACGTTGGTCTTCAATCGCTTTGATTCGTGTTTCGTAGTACTCCTTTTGCGCTTTCAGGTCTTTGATTTGCTGATAATTTCGATACTGATTTACAAAGTCATTTCCATCTACAAA
The DNA here is from genome assembly GCA_964570645.1 of uncultured Cytophagales bacterium. GTDB lineage: Bacteria > Bacteroidota > Bacteroidia > Cytophagales > Bernardetiaceae > DAISIL01. The sequence continues at coordinate 619 of CAZNAK010000064.1, forward strand.
GAACATCCAAACCAAGAAAAAAATGGTAAAAACCAAGAAAAAGTGCTTTTCAACGAGGCTTACAAAACGCAAAAAAATGGGAGACGTTGAGGGGGCTTCGGGACCCGTAGTAGCTTCTTCGGATATAGGTTTTTCGTGTTCTTCTGGCTCCATAAGTACGATTTAGATAGTGCGACCAAAGAACGGGAATTGCGGCTAAAAATCAAAAAACTCGTGCCGCGCTAACACACCCTTTTATTCAATGCTTATGCGCCAAACGTGGATAAACTTCTTTTTCGATCAGATATTCAAGGTCCTCAGCATCAATTTTGAGTGAGTCAGTAGTGATACAGATTGGGGTACCGCACATCTTGGCGTTAGCTCGCATCGTTGCACAGATGGCTTTATTTTTTCCTTTGGCAATGTATGCTTCTGCATTTTGGAGTTCGATGAACAAATAATTGGTGCCCAAAAAGTGGTCTTGATAAACACTTTCGATGTCTTCCCAGGGAATGAGTCCTACGCCCAATGCGTCACTACTTTCTCCATAAATGCCTTTTTCAGTAAGCCGAAGTGCAGGCTTGGGGTTCCTAATCCGTTTCCCAATCAGCACACCACAAAGCCCAAAGAACGATACGGAGATTGCGCCCAACACGCGAACAAGCCACTCAGTAGCAAAGACAGGGTTCTGAAATATTTCTGGGCTAAGTAGAAAAATAAGTCCTAGGGAAACAAAGCCTAACGCTCCCGCGAGTGCGCCCCAGAGTTTTCGTTTGTTAGGATAAATAATAATTTCTTTCATAAGTGAGAAATAATAATTTAAATAAAGCAATCGAACGTAAGGAGTTATGAGAGGGCTAGCCTCACACGCTTTATTTTTCTGTAAAAAACTCAGAATAAAGCTACACACAGACAGGTTACCTAAACATAAGGACTTTCCACATCGTTTGAAGGAACAATAAAGATTCTGTAAGGTTATTTATTGAGTTACATTTCTGTTATTTGTCGATTTTTACACGTAAAAACCTCAAGTGCGGCTAAAAACAAAAGGTTTGCGTAACTTGAGCCATCTTTGCAGGATGTACGTATTCTTACGCTTAAAATAATTATGTCAGAAGAAAAAAAAGAAAATCAGGAGAGCCCGAACCGTAATATATTTCAACGACCTAACTCGCCACGCAATAACTATCAAGTCTGGTTTTTTATCATCGCGATTGCTGTTGTCATTGGACTGACCATGTTTGGTCGAAATAACACTGTTTCCATCGATCAACGTCAGTTTGAAAATATGCTAAATGAGGGCGAGGTTAATAATGCGTTGGTCATTAACGGAAGGTTCGTTGAGGTAACCCTCACGCCCGATGCCTACGAAAAGCAAGAGCATAAAAACCGTTTGGAAAATGCGAGTGGTACGTTTGTCAAGAAGCAAGGCCCGCATTACCGCTTTGAAGTGGATCCTAATCTCGTCGAGTCACTGAGCAAGCAAATGGAGAAAATCCAAGATGATCTACCCAGAGACGAACGTGTCATTCTTGAGGGGCGTAGTCGTGAAGATCTGACCGCAATTTTCTTAAACTATGGCTTTTTACTGATTCTTATCGTAGGCTTTATTTTCATTATGCGTCGCTTTGCAGGCGGTGCGGGTGGCGGACAACTGTTTAACATCGGTAAGGCGAAAGTATCTCTCTTTGACACCGAAAATAAAGTTAAGATTACATTTAATGATGTAGCGGGGCTAGACGAGGCAAAAGAAGAAGTCGAAGAAATTGTGGAGTTCTTGAAGAACCCATCAAAATATACTGACTTAGGTGGTAAAATTCCAAAAGGGGCGCTATTGGTCGGCCCTCCAGGTACAGGTAAAACGCTATTGGCTAAAGCTGTGGCAGGGGAGTCAGGTGTTCCTTTTTTCTCTTTGTCAGGGTCTGACTTTGTGGAGATGTTTGTGGGAGTTGGTGCAGCGCGTGTGCGTGACCTGTTTAAGCAGGCGAAAGAAAAAGCACCTTGTATCATTTTTATCGACGAAATTGATGCGATTGGACGCTCACGTAGTGGAGGGGGACGGATGCCAGGCTCAAACGACGAACGCGAAAATACCCTAAACTCTTTGCTCGTCGAGATGGACGGTTTCTCAACCGATACCGGCGTAATTATCATGGCGGCTACCAACCGTCCTGACGTTTTGGATAGTGCTTTGCTCCGTCCAGGCCGATTTGACCGTACAATCAGTGTGGACAAACCAGATATTAAAGGGCGTGCCGCCATCTTTCAGGTGCATTTGCAGCCACTCAAAATCTCCGATGAGATTGATTACAAAAAGCTGGCAGCGCAAACCCCAGGTTTTGCGGGTGCTGAGATCGCCAACGTATGTAATGAAGCTGCTTTGATTGCGGCTCGACGCGAGAAAAAAGCGATTGAAATGGTGGACTTTGAGGCCGCTATCGACCGAGTAATTGGCGGTTTGGAGAAAAAGAATAAAATTATCTCTCCTGATGAGAAGAAAATTGTGGCATATCACGAGGCGGGGCATGCCATCGCAGGATGGTTCTTGGAGTATGCCGACCCGTTGGTCAAGGTGAGTATTGTTCCTAGAGGAGTTGCAGCATTGGGCTACGCGCAGTACCTACCTAAAGAGCAATTTCTGCACACAACTGAGCAGCTCATGGACAGTATGTGCATGGCGTTAGGAGGACGTGCAGCCGAGGATATAGTTTTTGGAAAAATATCTACAGGTGCGCTTAGTGATCTCGAACGCATTACCAAAATGGCGTACAGCATGGTGACCATTTATGGGATGAACAAAGAAATCGGTAATATTTCGTTCTACGATGCTCAGAACGGGGGCGAGTACTCGTTCACTAAGCCTTACTCCGATGCGACGGCAGAACGCATCGACAAAGAGGTTAAAAAGATCATTGACGAGGCTTATCAGCGGACTAAAAAGTTGCTTTTGGATAAGCATAAAGAGCTTGAAATAATAGCGCAAGAGCTTCTGAACAAAGAAGTTATCTTCCAGTCAGATGTGGAAGCCCTGATTGGTAAACGGCCGTTTGAGACACTGACAACCTACGAGGAGTTTACTCAGAATGGAGAAGACTCCGACCAGCCAGAAGAGACAGAAACAGAAGAAGAAGAAGCTAAATAAAGTCGATGCCACTTATCCTTGCCATCGAATCCTCTTGTGACGAAACCTCCGCTGCCCTCATTCGCAACGGAGGTTTGTTGTCCAATGTCGTGAATACCCAGACTATCCACGAGGAATACGGTGGGGTAGTACCAGAGCTAGCCTCGCGCGCACATCAACAGAATAGTGTTCCCGTTGTGGAAAAAGCCTTCAAAGAGGCAGGTGTCAATAAATCCGAGCTTGATGCCGTGGCATTTACACAAGGGCCGGGGCTGATGGGTGCCTTGCTGGTTGGGGCATCTTTTGCAAAAGGACTTGCCCTTGCCCTAAACCTTCCTTTGATCGGTGTGAACCACATGAAAGCTCATGTTTTAGCGCATTTTATCACCGAACCCCGTCCTAAGTTTCCTTTTTTGTGCCTAACGGTAAGTGGTGGACATACACAGCTTGTTTTAGTTCGTGACTTTCTGGATATGGAGATTATTGGTCAAACCCACGACGATGCAGTAGGAGAAGCTTTTGATAAAACGGCTAAGCTCATTGGCCTTGGTTATCCCGGAGGGCCGCAGGTAGATAAACTCGCCAAGCAGGGTAATCCTGAAGCCTTTGAGTTTGCGCAGACCAAGCTGGCAGGTTACGACTTTTCGTTTAGCGGTATCAAAACCTCTATTCTATACTTTTTGCGTAAGTGCGTTAAAGAAAACCCTGATTTCGTTTCGGAAAACTTGAACGACATCTGCGCTAGTGTTCAGCGAAACCTTATTCAAAATCTGATGCGCCCGCTTATCCAAGCAGCACAAGATCATGGCGTTACACAAGTAGCGATTGCGGGCGGGGTTTCTGCAAACACGGAACTTCGGCAAACCATGCAGGCGCTGGGTCAAGAATACGGTTGGCAAGTTTTTATTCCTGAATTTCAGTATTGTACCGATAACGCAGGTATGATCGCGATGGCGGCACACTATCAGTTTTTAGCAAAAGACTTTATTCCGCAAAGCGCGAAACCACAACCGAGGATGAAGATTTGAACTGTTTTCCTGACCATCAACCTATATGAGGGCAGTCATGGGCTGATGAAAAAGTAGAGCACAACTTACGCTAAAGTGAATTTTCTGCGCACTATTACAGGTTTCGCGATTTATCCTGAGTTACAGGATACATGGAAATATCAGGTAATATATGGAATAGATGTGAATGAAATGTTATATTTTGCGTTACCCGTATTTATAGATGCTGTTTTTTTAACGTTTATAAAGTTTACACTTTAGAATGCTTCCGTGAATTTATTTTTTGTATTCTAAGATTTTAGAATGATTCTGTAATTATTTTATTGTTAATCTAAGATATTAGAATAGCTCCGTAGATTTATTTTCACTATTCTAGAATCTTAGCAGTAAAATCACGTCTTTCTAGGTGAATCAAATTTCTAATCACTATGCAAGCTATTTCATGGTCATATCTGGGGAATCCGTTCGACAGCACGACGAAGAGAAGTCATCAGCGAATGTTTTTGTTGGCACTTTGACAAGCTCAAAGCGGCGGCGGCAGGTAATTCTGAAATTAAAAAACTCTACGAGTCTGGTCTTCCTTTGCCGCAAGCGTCCCCGCTTGTGCACAGGTCTCTAAAAAACCACCGGCAGGGTCGTTCCGACTACTGCCAGGGTAGGGTTAGGTGCTGACTCCTTGATAAGCTCTGGGTAAGGCGGTGGGGTTCGTGCCATCGTTTTTAAGCTAATCTACGCAAATAATGTTTATTTTAGTATCAGTAAAAACGCATGCAAAAGAAAGGCTCTAAACATTTTAGAAACGTCGGGAGCCTTTCTGACTAATCGTACTTTGAAGGTTCAAAGGGCTACCACCCTTCCGCCTGAACGACCACCTCAGCGAGGTCTAATACTTTGACCTCTTTTTCTTTTTCGTAGTGTTTCACGCCATCGCTTAGCATCGTCATGCAGAATGGACAGGCTGCGGCAACCACTTTTGCACCCGTGCGAAGGGCTTCTTCGGTACGGTCATGATGGATTTCTTTTTTGCCTTTTTCTGTGTCTTTAAACACCTGCGCTCCACCCGCACCACAGCATAAGCCCTTGGACTTACAGCGACGCATCTCGACAAGATCAGCATCCAACTGCTCCAAAACTTTACGCGGGGCTTCATAAATATTGTTAGCACGACCAAGGTAACACGAGTCATGGTAAGTGATACGCTTCCCTTTGAACTCTCCCGTTCCTTTCATCTTTACCTTGCCTTCGTTGATAAGGCCTTGCAGAAAAGTGGAGTGATGCACAACATCGTAGTTACCACCCAAAGCAGGGTATTCGTTTTTGAAGGTATTGAAGCAATGCGGGCAAGCCGTCACGATTTTCTTGATCTCATAGCCATTAAGTACTTCAATGTTCATCAAGGCTTGCATCTGGAAAGTAAACTCGTCGCCTGCCCGACGTGCGGGGTCTCCTGTACAAGATTCTTCAAGACCAAGAACGGCGAATGAGATACCCGTATGGTGTAAAATTTTGACCATCGCTTTGGTGACTCGCTTGTAACGATCATCAAAGGAGCCAGCACACCCGACCCAGAATAATACTTCGGGCTGTTTGCCTTCAGCGGCGAGGTCTGCCATCGTCGGGATTTTAAATGTATTTTCCATAGTTAGCATTGTCTTTGTGTGTTTAATGGAACGATTTGCTCGGTTTCCCAAAGCCAAAAAGAGAAGTTTATTTACCTTCTTCCATTTCCGTTGCCCAGTTATGACGATCCGACGGCGAGAATGCCCAAGGTGTCGCGCTATTCTGAACATTAGAAAGCATCGACTTCCAAGAGTCAGGAACGCTGGTCTCTTCCATGGCTACATAACGGCGCATTTGCAAGATAATATCCAATGGATTGATATTTACGGGACAAGCTTCTACGCAAGCGTTACAGGTTGTACACGCCATGAGTTCTTCTTTGGTGATGTGATCCCCATAAAGTGATTTACCGTCGTCATGATTTTCACCAAAGTCCGCTTTGTTTTTACCAATAATTTCGGCGCGATCACGCGTATCCATCATAATTTTTCTTGGCGAAAGCTTCTTACCCGTCAGGTTGGCCGGACACTGCGCCGTACAACGTCCGCACTCTGTACAGGCATAGGCCTCCATGATATTTTTCCAAGTGAGGTCTTGTACATCTTTTGCGCCAAATCGTCCTGGATCTTCGAGGCTTCCACCGTCGTCCTCTGCCAGTCCCATTGCAATTTTAACTTCTTTGGTAACCTCATCCATAGAATTAATTTCGCCGTTGGCTTTAAAGTCTTTGAAGTAAGTCGTCGGGAATGCCAACACAATATGCAGGTGCTTCGAGTAGGTTACATATACCCCAAAGGCGAGGATTCCTAAGATGTGAAGCCACCAAGCGATGCGCTCCATAAAAATCAAACTACTTGTTCCTAGCCCGTCGTATAATGGAATAAAAAGCTGGCTAATCAGAAATTCATTTTTACCCAAAGCCTCCATGTAGTAATGATTCACTTCACGACTCTGGAGGATGGAATCCGTAGCGTTCATCGTGTAGAGAAAACCCATCAATACGACCTCCCAGATTAAAATAAGATTGGCATCAAGCTTGGGCCAACCTTTCATTTCGGGCTTATTAAAACGCGGTAACTTAAAGGCGTTACGGCGCACCAAAAATACGATACAAGAAAACACCACGCTGAGCGCGACAAACTCAAAGAAACTAATAATGTACGGATACGCCGGGCCAAGGCCTAGGGCTGCCATTCCTTGACCAATAATGCGGTGTCGCCCTGTCAGTCCATCTAAAATGATTTCGAGTACCTCAATGTTGATGATGAAGAAGCCAACGTAGATGATCAGGTGCATGAGGGCGACAAAAGGACGCTGAAACATTCCTCTTTGCCCGACAGCCATTAGCAGCATATTTTTGAGGCGCTCTTGTTTTGTACCCGTAGTCGGTTCCCAGTCACGCCCGAGTTTAATATTCTTACGAATGCGACTAACGCGCCCACTAATCAGGATGCCTGCTCCGATTAATGCGCCTACAAACAGTAAAATTTGGAATAATGTTATGAAGACTTCCATGATATATTGGGTTTTATGCCATTCTGATAAGACAAAGTTAGTCAAAATTGTTATGCGAGCATACCATTTCTTGTCGTCTGATCGTTCAAATGCGATTATTTAGAATTGGTCTAAGGATAGGAAGTAGCGGAAGTTTAGGTAGCTTGAAAAATGGGCATAAAAAAAGAGCCGTTCCGAGAGAAACGTCTCTTTTTTTATTAATGAAAGTTCAATTTTAACGTCCACCAATATTCAAAACTTGGTAGCCCGCCGTGTTGAGCGAGTGATTTGCGTCAAGGTCAAGCTCGGTAGTTTCCCAGTGGCTTTCGTCACCCGATTTTTTATCTGTCCAGTGTCCTTCCAAGAACATCCCTGTGGGATAGTTTTCGGGTAATTTATTTTTCTGTTTCATCGCCATTCCCATGCCACCGACGAGCTTTGAAGCATCCATACCCTCAATTTCGTCGGTGATCCAGATAGTACCGCTAGTTTCCTCGTTGTCCACTGCATACTCATGGCAGGTATAACCAAGAATCGTTTTGGTGTTACCCGTCTTTTTAAGTCCTTCGATTTGCTCATCGTAGTCTTCGAAGTTTTCCGCGGTAGTTTCTTCCATCGCCTCGGTGTCAAAGCTTATTGTGGTCAGGATTTTTTGCTCTTCTAACATTGTTATTATCGTTCCTGCCTGCCAGTCCATAACGACAACTGCGGGTTCCATCTCTTCCCCCGTTTCAAGCAACTCAATCCCAAGAGCACTTTCCTCTCCTTGCGGTAGCAGGTATCGCATGGTTTGTTGCTCTCTTTTTTTAGCTTTTTTGGTGACTTGGGTCATCTTGACGTTCATGTGTCCTTTAAAATCATAGCTCTCGGCAACTTCTGTGTCACCTCCCCCCAAAATTCCACTGAGGTTAGGTACGGCGGTTTCTTCTTGTGCCTCTTTTCTTTTCTTTTTTTTCTTTTTTCCGAATCCAAAGACGTTTTCAAGCTTATTTAAGCCCTCATCAATGGCGTTGTCAATTTTCTGATCTGCCCGATTTTCTGTTTTGCGCTTCGTCGTTTCTTTCGGGTCACGCACCTGTCCCAGGACCTGCGTGCCAAGCAGGGCGAAAAGTAACGAAATAAGAATGGTCATCTTCATAATAATCTCAATTTAGTGATTGTTCTATGTCTCTATATCCAAAAACCTTTCGAAGTGAACAGTCTTTGATGTTTGCTTTTGGTAAGTAACAAAGTAAATCCGATAAAACCAAATTGGTCGTATCGGATTTACAAACTAACGTGGGGCGTTACCCCTACGCTTTTGATGTTACGCTTTCAGCGTAATAAGACCCTACTAAAGTGCCGTAGTCGCGTGTCCTCACCAACGACTTTCAGTGTTATCCTACTTCTTCTCAGGAGTCTCAAACGGATTTTCTCCCATATTCTGATAGGTAAACGAATAGGTATCCGCCCATTCGTTGATGCTTTGCTCAGTGGATTTACCTGCACCGTGTCCTGCTTTGGTGTCAATACGGATTAAAACAGGGTTATCACCTGCGTGCTTGGCTTGAAGCTCAGAGATGAACTTAAAGGAATGTGCGGGTACTACGCGGTCGTCATGGTCGGCAGTTTTGACTAAAGTAGCGGGATATTTTGTCCCCTCAGTGACGTTATGAACAGGCGAGTAGCCCTTGAGATATTCAAACATCGCCTGCGAGCTGTCGGCACAACCATAGTCAGCAATCCACCCCGCACCAGCCGTAAATTGGTGATAACGAAGCATATCCAACACACCAACGGCTGGTAAAGCCACC
>CAZNAK010000065.1:0-9485 GCA_964570645.1 uncultured Cytophagales bacterium
CGTTTTTTGAGTTTGAGGGCAAGTTCAATTTCTTTGAGGCAATAAACAGAGTTGACCGAGTGAGGCGCGATTATAAAAATGAAATTGTCTGCCCGTGCGATGCCCTCGTCGATTTCATCCTGAAAATCTACGGCAAGTGGAATATCATTCTGGTCGAACCAAACCTTATAGCCTTCTAGCTCAAGGCGTTGGTAAAGGCGGGTAGCAAGAGCTTTACTCTCCTTTCGTCCGTAAGAAATAAAAATGTGGCGTAGTTCGGGCACAATAAAAGTTTTAGTGTCCTAAGGTACGGAGAATTTGGGGGAGGTGCAATAGGGTAGTATTATTCCTTTGCCAGTTTTCGTTTATGACTTCCACAAATGAGTAGTCAGGAAAATGATTTTCAATTTTTAGGTTCTTAAAATCAACTTTACTCTATTTTTTTGATTATTTTACAGAATATTCTGTTGTTTTTTGTGTTTGATCGTCTTTGAAGAAACGCCCTTTCTTAGGGTCAAAACCATAGAGTCCATCTTTTGTTCCAAAGATTATTCTTTGTCGAAGTTTGAATGGATGAACCCATTCGAGAGAAGGCAGTCCTTCTTCTATCCCGAGAACCTGATAGCTGAAATTTGAATTAAACTTTTCTCCATAAAGTAAATCTTTGATACGTGTTACACCACGAAAAGCTGTACCAATCCAAATCGTTCCTGTCTGCTGGTTTATACACATTTGCCTTATCTCTCCCGCAGGAAGGTGTACTCGTTGTGAATATTTCCAATGTCCATTTTCTTTTTCATAGATCACTAATTAGTCTCTACCTCCGGTTATAAAAATATTATCTGAGTAGAGCAGACCACTAGAAGGTGCCTCCGTAGCTATTCTTTGAAATATGCTGTTTTTTTTCTGATAAAGCCCCTGATCTGTAAGCATAAACAGTTCCTCCAAGGTAGGTATTAGCTGCCAAACATAATCTTGGACTGAGGCAGCTCGCTTAAATGAACCATTATGTAAAATGAATAAGCCCTCTGTTGTTCCTACATGAAGCAGCCCCTCAAATGAGCTAATACTCAAAGGAACTCCTTCAAGTCCGTTAGCTTGATTAAAAAGTCGTAAAGGTGTATTTGTTCTAAGGTAGAAAGTCCATTATCTGTCGCAATATGTAGGTTACCTTGTTGATCTTCGAGAAACCCATTACCAAAGCTATCTGAGAGTCCTTTATCTGCTGTCAGTACCTGCTGAATTGTTCCGTTCTGGTCTGCCAAAACGATCCACCCCGGTAAAAGTGGTAAAGACTATTTGTTGATTTTTGGTGCGTAAGGCGCGATATGCTTCATGCTTTTTCAGAAAAGCATTTAACGTATCAAAAGGTGCACGCTGCCAACGTTTTTCAGGGTCAGCGTTTGGATCAAAGGCATAAATTCCTGCACTTATCGTAATGGCTAGCATGTACTCATCGTTAGGAGAGGGCACTATTTTGATGATTCTTCCGCCCTTATTTACCTTTTTCCCTGCTACTATTTGTAACTTATCCTGATCGGGACTCCACCTGTAAAGCCCTGCCATTTGGTCTTGAAAAAATATCTCTCCTTGCACGTAGTGTATAGAAAAAACTTTTCACCTAGTGGTTTGATACTTTCTACTTTCTCTTCGTGATACCTAAAAATACGATCATCAGAATAAAAAAATACGCCATAGGATGATGAGAAAAGTTGGAAAACATCGCCAAAGCTAGCGTCTGAGCTGTCAACTAATGATAACAGAGATTGATAGTACAACTGCCCTTTTTGATCCTCTTTTCTAGAAAACCAAAGTCGCCTATGGCACCTACATAAATTCGTCCGCTAAGGCTACCTAAAGCAAGTGAGCGTATAATCGCATTTTTACCTACAAGGATACTTCTCCAAGTCGTTCCATCATAAGTTAGGACATTACCGTTGGTATTTCCCATATATAGCACTCCATCAGTCTGTTGGGCTAGGCTCCAGTTCTGTACGTGTCCTCTGTAGTCAGCCTCAGTATAGTTTACCATAAAAGGAACTCCAATATCTTGTGCTTGTAGCAATGAAGTAAAGCTGAGTAGTAAGGCTAAGACACCTGTAAGGTATAATGAGATAGCTGTATATGTTTGTGTCATGTAATACACAAGACTATTTTTTATAGATAAAAAAAAGCTCTGAGAAAATTCTCAGAGCTTTTGAGATCTATAAAAATGTAGTTCTAATCCAGTGTTACCTCTAAGGCTAGTCCACGTAACTCATGGATGAGTACGTTGAAAGATTCAGGGATGTTTGGTTGTGGTAGGTTCTCACCTTTTACGATAGCCTCGTAAGCCTTCGCACGTCCAATTACGTCGTCAGATTTGACCGTCAGGATTTCGCGTAATACGTGTGCTGCACCAAAGGCTTCTAGTGCCCAAACTTCCATCTCGCCGAAACGCTGTCCACCAAACTGCGCTTTACCACCCAGCGGCTGTTGCGTAATGAGTGAGTAAGGTCCAATCGAACGGGCGTGCATCTTGTCGTCCACCAAGTGACCGAGTTTAAGCATATAAATAATTCCGACCGTTACTGGCTGATCAAACTTAACTCCTGTACGTCCGTCGTAAACGGCGGCTTTACCCCATTCGGGAAGCTCTGCCTCTACGATCTGATCATACACGTCTTGTTCCGAAGCACCATCAAAAATTGGTGTGGCGTACTTACGATCGAGTTTTTCACCCGCCCAACCTAAAATCGTTTCATAGATCTGACCAAGGTTCATCCGCGAAGGTACACCCAAAGGATTCAAGACAATATCAACAGGCTCACCGTTTTCGAGATACGGCATATCCTCCTGACGAACGATACGCGCCACAACCCCTTTGTTTCCGTGACGACCCGCCATCTTGTCACCCACACGTAGTTTACGCTTCTTGGCAATATAAACTTTGGCAAGTTTTACGATACCCGCAGGGAGTTCATCACCTACTTCCAAAGCAAAACGCTTGCGTTTGAAGTCCGCGCTAAGTTTGTTACGGTAATCGTTGTAGTTTTTAATCATCTGACGAAGCATATCATTCGTATGATCGTCTTTTGTCCAGCCGTCTAGTACAACGTCTGAAATAAAGCTCGATTCCTCAGGAACGTTTAAGCTGCTCTCGTCACGGTATGGATTTTTTGCTGGGAAAAAGTTTGCTTCGATATTTTTGCGTCCAAAACGTGTTCCCGCAGGCATAAGCTCCTCTCCGAATACGTGCTTCACCGCATTTGAGGTCTTACCTTTAAGCAGTTCAGTCATTTTTTCGAGCAAAGTAACTTTCAATCCTTTGAGCGAACGGGAATATTTTTTCTTGAGTTCTTCAACTTCTTGACGCGCTTTTGCACGCAAGTCTTTGTCTTTCTTCGGACGTGAGAATAATTTAGTATTGATTACGACACCCCGCAATGAAGCCGAAGCGCGTAAAGAAGCGTCCTTGACATCGCCTGCTTTATCACCAAAGATAGCTCGTAAAAGTTTTTCTTCTGGTGTTGGATCGGTTTCTCCTTTCGGTGTGATCTTACCGATCATGATATCACCTTCCTTGACCTCTGCGCCAACACGGATCACGCCGTCCTCGCCGAGGTTACGAACAGCGTCCTCGCTCACGTTAGGAATCTCTGCGGTAAGTTCTTCCTCACCACGTTTAGTATCCCGTACTTCGAGTTCGTATTGGTCGATGTGGATTGAAGTATAAACATCATCACGAACTACTCTTTCGGAGATCACAATCGCATCCTCAAAGTTGTATCCCTGCCAAGGCATAAAGGCAACTTTCATGTTTTGTCCGAGTGCGAGTTCCCCTTTTTCAGTCGCATAGCCGTCACAAAGCACGTCATCTTTCTGGACACGCTGTCCTTTTTTCACCAAAGGACGATGGTTCATGCACGTATCTTGGTTCGTACGACGAAATTTCGTCAAACGGTAGGTCGTTAGCTCATCCTCGAAGTTGACTAGACGCTGCTCTTCCGTCAGGTCGTATTTCACCACGATCTTGTTAGCATCTACGTAATGTACTACGCCGTCGCCCTCTGCCACAATGATGGCTTTGGAGTCCATCGCCGTACGCTTTTCAAGTCCTGTTCCGACAATCGGAACTTGTGGACGCAGCAGCGGTACTGCCTGACGCTGCATGTTTGACCCCATTAGAGCACGGTTTGCGTCGTCATGTTCCAAGAATGGAATTAAAGAAGCGGCTACCGATACAATTTGGTTCGGAGCAACGTCCATGTACGCAATTTCTTCTGGCTCTTTGAGCGGGAAGTCACCCAAAAGGCGACATTTCACATACTGATTTTCAAACTGCCCTGACTTCTGGTCAAATGGTGCATTTGCCTGAGCGATGAAGTTATCGTCTTCTTCTTCGGCAGACAAGAAAACCATATCGTCAGTTACTTTCCCATCAACAACCTTACGGTAAGGCGTTTCGATAAAACCCATTGAGTTGATTTTCGCATGAACGCAAAGCGAAGAAATTAAACCAATGTTCGGGCCCTCTGGAGTCTCGATGGTACAAAGTCGTCCGTAGTGCGTATAGTGAACGTCACGAACCTCAAAACCTGCACGCTCGCGCGAGAGTCCGCCTGGTCCGAGTGCCGACATCCGACGTTTGTGCGTAATCTCTGAAAGCGGGTTGGTCTGATCCATAAATTGAGACAACTGGTTTGTCCCAAAGAATGAGTTGATGACCGACGAAAGCGTTCTGGCGTTGATGAGATCAACGGGCTTAAAGTCCTCGTTGTCCCGAACATTCATTCGCTCTTTGATTGTACGCGCCATGCGCGAAAGCCCTACACCAAACTGGCTGTAAAGCTGCTCACCGACCGTACGTACTCGTCGGTTAGAGAGGTGGTCAATATCATCCACCACGGCTCTTGAGTTGATGAGCGTAATGAGGTGTTGAATGATCTTGATGATGTCCTCTTTGGTGAGGACACGAATATCCATGTCGATCTGATGATCGAGTTTTTTGTTGATGCGGTAACGTCCTACCTCGCCCAGGTCATAGCGTTTTTCGCTAAAGAAAAGGTTTTGGATTACGTCACGTGCCGTTTGCTCGTCGGGAGCTTCTGTGTTACGAAGTTGACGATAGATGGTCTCAACCGCTTCTTTCTCTGAGTTCGAGGTATCCTTTTGGAGCGTGTTATAAACGATGGCAAAGTCCGCAATGTTGATGTCTTTGCGGTGTAAGATTACTGAATCTACACCCGCTTCTAGGATTGTCTCAATATCCTCCTCCGTGATCGTGGAGTCACGCTCCATAACGACCTCGTTACGATCAATCGTGACTACCTCACCCGTATCTTCATCCACAAAGTCTTCTGTCCAAGAACGAAGTACCCTAGCGGCGAGTTTGCGTCCTACGGCAGCTTTTAGGCTTTTGCGGGTAGGCTTGATGTCTTCGGAAAGACCAAAGAGGTCTAATATCTTTTTGTCCGTACCGTATCCGATGGCACGAAGTAATGTCGTGACAGGGAATTTTTTCTTGCGATCAATGTAGGCATACATGATGTTGTTTACATCAGTAGCAAACTCAATCCATGAGCCTTTGAATGGGATAATCCGTGCCGAATACAATTTTGTACCATTCGTGTGCTTGCTTTGCGCGAAAAATACACCCGGAGAACGGTGTAGCTGCGAAACAATGACCCGCTCAGCACCATTGATCACAAAAGAGCCACGTTCGGTCATGTATGGGATGTTACCCAAGAATACTTCCTGCTCAATGGTCTCGAAGTCTTCGTTGTCTTCGTCGTTACAGGAGAGACGTAATTTAGCTTTTAGGGCAAGGGTGTAAGAAAGACCGCGCTCAATACACTCTTGAATGTCGTATTTTGGCGGATCAAGAAGATAATCAATGAACTCTAGTAAATAGTTGTCGCGGGAGTCCGAGATGGGAAAATTTTCTTCAAAAACGCGATAAAGTCCCTCTCGCTTGCGCTGCTCGGGGGGTGTTCCGAGCTGAATGAAATCCTGAAACGACTGAACCTGAACGGATAAGAAGTTAGGATATTCAAGGATGCTTTGCGTGCGGGAAAAATTATGACGGTCGTCTTTTAGGTGAGTCAAAACGTTTATGGTTTAAGGAAATATAATAAAGATAATACTATTCTAGCCTGCAAAGATACGTATTTTTCTGTACCCAAACAAAAGAATAAAAGATTAGTTTTTTACTCCTTACGCTGGAAGTTTGATCTTCAAAGTCATTAGCATAAGGCTCAAGAAAAGATACCAGACACCTCCGTAAGGTTTCTTACCTTTGCTTTATGAAAATCCCTGTAACCGCCCTGCTACTTTTTGGACTCTTCCTTGCCTGTCAAAGTACCACGACCATCACGCAAAGTACACCGATCGAAGACTTTTCATTGCCCGACGCGTACCCCTATGTGCAAGATATACCCGAATTTCAAACAAAGGATTACATCTATGATCCCTACATCCGAACCGTGAGGTTGTATCCAGATGTGTCCGTTCCCGATGCCCAGCAGCTTCCTCCAATTATCACGCTACGCAACCCCGAAAAGCTAGTTCTGGAGTTTGATGAACTGGGTAATGAAGTCCGAAATTATGCTGCTAAATTGATTCACTGTAATGCGGACTGGACGGTTTCTAGGCTTTTTGCAACTGAATACCTCAATGCGTACAACGAATTTAACTTTTTCGATTACGAGTTTTCGATCAACACCAAAACGCCCTACATCCATTATCGCTTTGAGCTACCGCAGGTGCTGGCTTCGGGAAATTATATTTTGAAGGTGTACTTGGAAAGTGACGAAGAAGACCTCATCCTGACACGACGGTTTATGGTCTATGACAATCAGGTAAACATTGAAGCCGCCCGGGGCAGTATTTCGGGGGTAGAGGCGGCTAACTTATACCAGCAGCTTGACCTGACTGTTGGCTACAAGAGCCTAAACGTCAATTATCCGCGCCGACAGGTTCAGGCCGTCATTCGACAAAATGACCGCTGGGATAATGCCATCATGGGGCTGGCTCCAAATATTGTCCGCGACTTTCAGCAGGAGCTAGAATTTCGGTATTTCAATCTTGAAAATGCCTTTTTGGGTGGTAATGAGTTCCGTGTTTTTGATCTACGAAGTATCGTACAATTTGGATTTGGAATGGAATCCTTTGAGAGCTTTCCAGACAAAACAGAGGTTGTTCTGAATGTGGATCGCCCACGAGAAGGCTGGGTGTACGACCGTCGATTTCCTGACCAAAATGGAGACTTCCAAACGACGATGCTCCGCTCCAGTAATCCCGACACCGAAGGCGACTATGCTTATGTAACCTTCCAGCTCAACCATCCGCCACTTCCCGAAGGAAAGTCCATTTATGTATATGGAGAACTTACCGATTGGCGCGTTCAACCTGAATTTAAATTAAGTCTTGATCCCGAAAAGGGCGTTTTCACGGGGAAGGCACTACTTAAGCAGGGCTTTTATGACTACGAGTACGTACTGGTGGACGACAAGACCCAGAAGGTGAACGAACGCGCTATTGAAGGCAGCTTCCTGCGTACTCAAAACCTGTACGACGTACTCATTTACTACCGTCCTTTGGCAGGACGTGCCGATCAACTGGTTGGATACTGGCGAGCCGATAACCCATAAACGGACACCTCTTTGCTCAAGATCGGACATATTTTGAAGTTCTAGGGTGTTTTTTTGATGTTTTCGGGCTATTTTTCGCTTTGGCAAGCTCCTTGCAATTTTGATTTCTGAAAAACTATTGTACTTTTGATCAAGCCCCACGACCCTAAACATATTCCCGTTCACCAGCAAGAGCGGCATCTATGCAATTCAAAAACTTCCGCCTCAATGTAATGCTGCGAGTAACGATGCTCGTAATTACAGCGTTCCTTTTTGCCCTCCTCATGATCCAAGAGACCCACAAGTACTCTTCGATTGGTCTGGCTATACTCTTGATCTGGCAAACTATCAGTCTGATTCATAAGGTAGAACGCACTAACCGTGAGGTTATAAAATTACTTGATTATATTCGCCATGATGATTTTTCAAATTCTTACAGTCTCCGAGAGGGAGGAAAATCATTTCAAGACCTTAACCTTGCCCTCAACCGGGTCATTGAACACTTTAGGGAGTCTCGGACGGAGAAAGAACTTCAATACCAGTACCTACGCACAGTAGTTCAGCATATCGGCATTGGGATACTATCCTTTAACCGAGCGGGTGATATACAGATTATCAACCACGTGGCAAAACGGATTTTTCAGGTGCGACGACTAAGCAACCTAAAGGAACTACACGGCGCAAACCCTAACTTACTCGAATCCTTAAATCAACTCAAAACAGGGCAAAAAACAAGGCTACAAATTAAGCGTGAACGCGAAACGATCGAACTGACCGTCTATGCCATCGAACTTACGCTTCAAGGGCAGGATTACAAGCTTATCACCCTACAAAATATCAACGTTGAACTTGAGGAAAAAGAGCTGGACGCTTGGCAAAACCTCGTTCGAGTTCTGACACACGAAATTATGAATGCCTTTACGCCAATCTCAACACTGGCGGGTAATATCGCGTCTGAGGCCAACTACTACCACCAAAATCCCGATGATCCGGCTACAAAGGAAACCTTCTCTGATCTAGCAGAATCCGCTAAGCGCATCGAGAGCCGTAGCCACTCCTTGATGCACTTTATCACCGAGTTTCGTCACTTGACAGAACGGGTGGAATTGCAGACCGAAAAACTGGTTCTGCGTCAGTTGATGCAACGCGCCATCGAAGAAATCGAAGCTGAGGTCAAAGAACAAAGCATTAATCTGGAGGTGGAACTCCCTAGTGAGTCCATTTTAGTGACCGCAGATGAGCTATTAATTCGTCAGGTATTGATTAATTTATTGCGTAACGCAGCCCAAGCCCTCATATTGACAGAAAAGGAAGATAAAACGATTCGCGTTTTTGTGGAGCAGGATAGCAAAAAACGCCTCAATCTCATTGTGCGCGATAACGGTCCTGGTATTGACCCTGAAGCCTTAGCCCGCATTTTTATCCCGTTTTACACCACTAAAAAGAACGGTTCGGGCTTGGGGCTAAGTGTTTCGCGTCAGATTATGCGTCAACACAAAGGCAACCTCTCCGTACAGTCAGAACTTGGAAAAGGGACAGACTTTATTGTTCGATTTTAATAAGACTCTTTCTCTGAAGGAAAGCTCTCCGCCTTGATGTCTTTGATGTAAGACTGGGTCGCTTCCTCGATCGCTTGGTACAACTCGGCATAACGACGCAAAAACCTTGGTTTGAAGTCTTTGGTGATACCTAACATATCGTGCGTGACGAGTACCTGCCCGTCCACGCCTCCGCCTGCACCGATCCCGATGACGGGAATAGAAAGAGTCTCGGCTACTTTTTGAGCAAGTTTGGCGGGAATCTTCTCTAAAACAATCGCAAAACAACCCGCTTCTTCGAGCATTTTAGCATCACGAATCAAGGCAGCAGCCTCTTCTTCCTCTTTGGCACGAACAG
>CAZNAK010000066.1:0-7894 GCA_964570645.1 uncultured Cytophagales bacterium
GGGGAGTTTGGATATCTCTCCCTCGACTTGATTTAGTTTACTTTGTGAGGCTTCAATGGCGAGCTGGTTAGTAGCCTTAAGGTTTTCAACTGTCTGTAGCACAGATTCTTTGAGGCGTTTAATTTTTTCGATGTTTGCCCTTTTCTGTTGGCTATTAGGGGCTTTGATTTCATCATAAATTACTTTTTTTTCGACCTGTGCTTCAATAAGCTGCTTAACGAGCGCATTAATCGTAGGATCAGAAATACCTACCGAGGATGGGCTGGTCATTTCTTCATAAGCATCGGACTCGGAAAGGTAGTTTTCAAGATAATCATAATATTGCCGCTGTAAGTTCAGCTCGGCAAGCTCAGTATCTAGGGTTTTCAGGCGGTCGTAATTAATGGTCGCATTAGGGTTGTCACCTTCGACGAAGCCAAAATCCCGTTTCACCCCTTCCAATCGACTTTCCACATTGCGAAGCGTATCGGTTACTTGTGCGAGCTGATTTTCAATAAAGCTCACCGTTTGTTTTGCCGAAAGGCGTTTATCCTCCAGCTTAGTATTCGTGTAACTTTGAATTAAGGTATTCAAAAACTCAATCCCTTTTTCAGATACCGCAGTTTCTAAAGAAATATCGCCTACTGAAGACTTTGGCTCATTGATCACTTTGAGCCTTTGGGTATATTTTCTTGATAGCTCATCTAAGTTGTTGAAAACGACGATAAATGGTGAACTATCCTCAACACGCTCGTTCTGCGAGATGTTTTCTGGAACGTATGTCAGGCTGAAATGAGGTACTCCTAGAGTAATGGTTTCTCCAAAGCGGTAGGTTGCGGCATCTTCTAGGGACTTACTAGTATCTGTCAGGACAAAATCTTTATCATTTAAGATTTTAAGCTGATAAGCCCAAGGGTTTTTACGTCCGTAACTCTTGTAGTCTATCACGCTGTCAGAGGCAGCCATAGAACGTACCTTAAAGGGTATTTTTTTACGGTATACTTCCGTTGTTTTTATCCGTCCCACAGAGTAATAAGATACTTGTTCATTGATTCGTACAAGCGTCCGTTTGACAACAGGGAAGGAAGTTAGGAAGCGGGCTTCGTCCTGAAACGAAATATCTTCTCCCAGAAAGTTAGCTTCATAGAGTAACTCGCTCACACCGCTGGAGGCACTTTCACCTTCAATCATGATCGAAGCCTTCAGCGAGTACATTGGGGTGGCATATCGGTTGTATAAAAAGGCAAGCGTCAATGCGATTACGACTCCAATGGCAAAGTAATACCAACGCTGCAAAAGTCTCAGAAACACCTTTCGCAGGTCAATCTCTCCTTCCAGTAGCTCCTGAGAGTTTTCGGGACGCATAGAGCCGTTTTTATTTTGATCAAGTAGATTGTCCACGAGAATTAGTTAATTCGACTAAACGTAAAAATGATATTCGCAATGAGGGCAAGGCTATTAATGGTCGTTGAGACAAGACTAATTGACTCTCGGTTGCTCTTGATAGACTTTACCCCCGGAAGTGGCTCTATGTAAATCACATCACCAGAGTGTAGATAAAAGTACTCCGAGGCCATAAACTCTTCGGCGGTCAAGTCTAAGACTTTTGTTTTTACCTCCTCGCCCTGACGACGCATCAAGCGTACTTTTTTACGATTGGCTGAGATGGTAGGTTCGCCAGCCATAGAAAGTACCTCGAAAAGTGAAATCTGACGATCATAAATAGGATAACGCGCTGGCCGCTCAACCTCTCCAAGTACAGTTACATAAAAGTTAATCAAGGTCACTTGTACCATAATGTCATCATACGCTTTCAGTACCTCACGCTGAATTTTGAACTGCGCTTCCTCAAGAGTGAGTCCCTTCACGCTCAAGGGGTACTCCAAAAGCGGAAGCTCTACCGTACCGCTATCCGAAACTGTATGCCCCTGAACGAGTGGCTCATTGGTACGAAAGCCAACTCGTCGTTCATCCGGAATTTCTTGATTTACCTCAAAGCCTTGGATCTTGGGGATTTTGGTAATAAAGTCCACCAAGATCACATCTCCATATTGCAGTCGGTGTAAATGTGGGGCAACCTCAAAGGATTGTTTGTTGAGCTCCTCACTTTGAAGGTACACGAGTTTATTGTAAGATACACAAGAGGAAAATAGGGCAGAAAGCCCCAAAAAGATAAATAGGTAGCGTGGCATGAGCTGATCGTCTTAATTCTAAGCGTAAAGTTATGATAAAGTGTAAGATAAAAAAAGTGTACACTACTTCAGAGGAGGCATACTTTTATTCTCTTACAAGAGAAATGATCGCCTTAAGCTCCTTTTTCTTCTGCTTCGTCTTCGAGTCCTTCTTTGAGAGGGACATTCAATCCCACACGCTTAGAAGTATCCAATACAACAGGCGTTGCAATGAAGATGGAAGAGTATGTACCGACCAAAATACCGATCAACAAGGCAAACGAGAAGCCACGAAGTGCCTCACCACCAAAGATTAAGAGAATTAAGACCACAATAAGCGTGGTCACGGAGGTAATCAAAGTACGGCTCAAGGTACTGTTGATAGATTCGTTAAACGTTGTCTCTAGGTCGCGTCCTTTGTTAAGCCCGATGTACTCCCGGATTCGGTCAAATACAACTACGGTATCGTTCAGCGAGTAACCAATGATAGTAAGCATCGCCGCTACAAACACTTGATCAATCTCGAATGAAATCCCGAGTGCATTAGCAATCGCGAAACTAGAAATGACCACCAGTGAGTCGTGGAGCAAAGCCGTAACCGCACCAACACTAAACTGCCAGCCTCGGAAACGTATCAGAATGTAGAGAAATAGGGCCGCCAGCGAGAAAAGACCTGCGGTGAGGGCAGAACTTTTGATATCGTCTGCAATTGTGGCTCCTACTTTGGAAGAACTCTTCAAGACAGGACTACCAAAAGGCTCTACGGCACTTTGTACAGCCTCTAAAACTTGTGCATCTGCGTTTTGAGATTCGTCTTCTACCAGATAGGTTGTCGTGATTTTGACTTGATCTTCACGGTCATAGGCTTTTACTTCAAAGCCAGCGTCGGGAACGGCATCGCTGAGTGCAGCTTCTACCTCAGAGGGAACGACAACCTGATCGAAGCTCATCACATAAGAACGTCCACCTTGGAAGTCCACACCATAGTTTAAGCCTGTGGTTGCCCACAAAATACTTCCCGTAGTAATCACAACCAGTGAGACGATGTAAGCAATACGACGCTTACCCAAGAAGTTCGCACTCAGGTTGGATAAGAGCTTATCAGAAAATGGTGTAGCAAAGCTGATACTGCTTTCATCGCCTTTTTTCGTCATCCAGCTTACAATGAGACGCGTAACATAAACCGCCGTAAAGAACGAACAACCAATACCTACCATCAAGGTAATTGCAAAACCTTTGATAGGACCTGACCCTAAAGCAAATAAGAAGAGTGCTGTCAGGAAGGTTGTGATGTTTGCATCCACAATCGTGATAAAGGCGCGATCATAACCGTCGTTGATAGCCGCCATAAGCCCTTTTCCGATGCGAAGTTCCTCTCGAATCCGTTCAAAAATGAGTACGTTCGCGTCTATCGACATACCGATTGTCAGGACAATGCCCGCAATACCCGGTAAGGTTAGGGCGGCTTGCAGGTTGGCGAGCACCCCAATAATAAAGAAGAGGTTGACGACCAGAGCAACATTTGCCACGATTCCACCCTTCGCGTAATAAGCGATCATGAAGACCAAAACAAGCCCAAGCCCGATCAGAACAGAGTAAATGCCGTTGTTCTGCGAAGCCTCACCAAGTGAGGGTCCGATCACGGCCTCTTCTACAATGCGTGTCGGAGCGGGAAGTTTACCTGCTTTGAGAATGTTGGCAAGGTCTTGCCCTTCTTCTACGGTAAAGTTACCCGAGATCGAAGAAATACCGTTTGGAATCTCGCTTTGGACTACGGGTGCAGAATACACGTAGTCATCCAGAACGATGGCAATCTGCTTACCGATATTTTCAGACGTTAACTCGGCCCACTTACGCGCACCCTTTGCGTTCATGCGCATGGAAACTTCTACGCCACTAGGACCAAAATCCTGACGGGCATCTACGATTACATCACCTTCGAGAGGAGCGCGTCCACCACGTCGTGTTTTAACCGCATGAAGCTGAATGAACGCATTTCCTGTTTCTGGGTCTTCAAAAAGTGGTTTTACACCCCAGTAAAAGGCAACGTCACGTCCCGCTATGCGCCGTGCTGCTGGGTCAAAAACCAAGTCATTGATTGTTGCCGTATCCTTGACCATGTAAATCAAGCGAAGGTCCGGATTATTCGGGTCGTTGCTGAACGGCACACGACGCGAAAAAATTTCGGTAATATTTTCGTTTACTGCTTTGATGGAGTCTGCGGCTGCCTGTGCCTGTTCGGCGGAGTCTAATGCTGCGCTATCTGTAGTTATCTCATCTTCGGTCACAAAGATTCCACCATCGTCTTCATTTTCAGTTGTTTCTACACCGGTAGAGTCTGCTTCGAGTGAGCCTTCTTCGGTTTTATCTGCATCTTTCAGTTTCTTCCGACGCTCCGCCCAATATTGGTTAATTTGTGAAGCACGCTCAATCGTTGTTTGCTCGTCCCACACTTCCCAGAACTCCAATTTGGCCACACCTGTAAGGAGGTCACGCGCACGCTCAGGCTGGTCGATGCCTGGAAGCTCAATCTGGATACGCCCTGTTCCCTGAATCAGTTGGACGTTAGGCTGAGAGACACCAAATTTATCTACCCGTGTACGGATAATCTCAAAAGCGCGGTCAATGGCACCGTCCACTTCCTTGCGTACGAACTCTTTGATCTGATCGTCGTTAGAGTTGAAATCAAGGTTTTCGCTGTTGGAGGAGTTAACAAATACGGCAGCGAGCTTTCCTTCGCCGACCAGTTCTTCATAAGATTCAAAAAATAGCTCTGTGAA
Source organism: uncultured Cytophagales bacterium (assembly GCA_964570645.1). GTDB lineage: Bacteria > Bacteroidota > Bacteroidia > Cytophagales > Bernardetiaceae > DAISIL01. The sequence goes on from CAZNAK010000066.1 coordinate 4,931, forward strand.
GTTTGCCTGACTTGTTTTTTGTTTTTCCTCAGCCATCTCAAGGGCTTTCAAGAAGTCAGCATCTTTGCTACCCCCTGCAAGGCCTTTCAAAATATCTTGCGGCGCAACTTCTAATGTCACGTGCATCCCGCCTTGAAGGTCAAGCCCAAGGTTAAGCTGCTTTTCTTTTACTTCTTTGAGGGTAAAGTTGTCCAGATAGACGTTTTTATCCCACAAAGAGTCAATGTAAGATTGTTTTTTTTCGCGGTTGACTACGCCTTCTTCCGTTTGGGCGTATTCTTTCGCCTCCGCTTCCTTATTAAAAGCCACGAGCGTAAACGAAAAATAGTAGGCACACAGGCCTGTGATGAGGATTGTCAGAAAGACAACCAGTCCTTTGTATTTCATCGAAATAGGAAATTTAGAAATTTAGAAATGAAGTTTTGGAATATCAAGATCTTTTAAAGGCTTTCAAAGCCCTTAAAGTGATGTAGAAAGCTACGGCGCGTTGGGTGAGCAAACCAAATAGTGAATAAGGAGACGTACGGAGGGAGAAAGTGTCCCTGTGGGAAGACTTTGGATACGCCAATAATTTTCTGCTACTGGAAGTAGTGTATCCAACGAGTGCAAGCCGCCAAAAACAGGTAAGCACTGAGGCTGCCAGACAAAATCCGTGACCACAACTTTAGGAGTGCTTGTAAGCACGCCCTGTAAGTCAACTTTTGCCTGAACGGCTGTCTCCTCAGTTTCGGAGGCAGCTTTGAAATTGATCTTTGGCAACGTATTTCCGCTCGCGGAGATCGCAAACAATAAAACCGCCAGTAAGGTGCTCAATCCAGTATGTATTGCCTTCTTTATCAAAAGTGCTACAAAGGTATGAAAATTTACGAATTTGAAAAGCAATTAATTGACTAACTTCCAAAACACTGCTCCCCTCTTGCCGCTCAGGGTAAAAATATTTCCTTTTAAGGCTTTGGTAATATAGAAATAGTTACTAATTTTGTTTTTCCAAAAGGGCGGACTCGTAGCTCAGCGGATTAGAGCATCTGACTACGGATCAGAAGGTCGAAGGTTCGAATCCTTCCGAGTTCACAAGTATAAAAAGCTGCTAGTCAATCAACTAACAGCTTTTTTGTTTGTCAGTACATCAGTAAATGTGCTCTTGAAGTTTGAAAAGCAGCCACTTTTTCGCTTTTTTGTTGCATGAAACTCCCCCTTCACATCCAAATTATCTCAGGTATGGTGCTAGGTGTCATTATTGGCATTCTGGCTCAAGTCACTGGTCTAAGTCACATCGTGATTGATTGGATTAAACCTTTCGGTAAAATCTTTATCAACCTCCTCAAAATGATCGCCATTCCGCTCATCATAGCCTCGTTGGTAAAGGGTGTATCGGACTTACAGGACATCTCAAGGTTTTCTAAGATGGGCGGACGAACCATCCTGATCTATATCTTTACGACGGTCGTAGCGGTTTCTATTGGACTGGCAATGGTGAATATCATTCAGCCCGGCAACTCTATTCCAACCGAAGTCCGAGAAAGCCTGATGAGTTCACAAATGGAAACTGTTGCTGCCAAGCAGGAAAGTGCCGCTAAAGAGGGGGAACGCGGGCCGCTGCGTGCTTTGGTCGATGTGGTTCCCGAAAACCTGATGTCAGCGATGGCTAACAACGGAAATATGTTGCAGGTGATCTTCTTTGCGATCTTTTTTGGAATTGGAATGATTTTGATTCCAGCGAAAAAAGCAAAGCCCGTAAAGGAGTTCTTTGATGGGCTGAATGAGGTCATTCTCAAGATGATTGACCTTATTATGCTGGGCGCACCCTACGGCGTTTTCGCGCTTTTAGCGGCTTTAGTCGCCGAGAACGACGATCTGGAGGTGTACAAAGCATTGGGGCTGTACGGGCTTACGGTAGTGTCTGGATTGGGAATTATGATATTTATCTTTTATCCCCTGCTGGTTACTCTTATTGCCAAGGGTAAATACCTTGACTTTTTGCGCGGCATTGCGCCGGCCCAGCTTCTGGCATTTTCTACCAGCTCAAGTGCTGCCACTTTGCCCGTTACGATGGAGTGCGTAGAGGAGAATCTCAAGGTGCGCTCTGAGGTAGCGAGCTTTGTGTTGCCCGTAGGGGCAACCATCAATATGGACGGTACAAGTCTATATCAGGCTGTGGGTGCGGTATTTATCGCGCAAGTTTTGGGTTACGACCTTACGCTCGGGCAGCAGCTTAGTATCGTCGTGACGGCAACCTTAGCCTCAATCGGGGCTGCTGCCGTCCCGGGGGCGGGGATTCTGATGTTAATTATTGTATTAGAGTCTATTGGTGTGCCCTCGGAGGGTATCGGACTGATTTTAGCTCTTGATCGCCCGCTGGATATGTGTCGTACCTCGGTGAATGTGACGGGAGATGCCGCCGTCTCGCTGATGGTCAATAAAGCTGTAGCTGGAGACGAAATTCCAGCTAAACCAGTAGAAAACTTATAAAAATCGCTTTACCCACTCGGCACACCGTTCCCCATCCATAGCTGCAGACGCGATACCTCCCGCGTAACCCGCTCCCTCACCGCAGGGAAACAAACCCGAGATTTCGGGATGTGAACCCGTATCGGGATCGCGTGGGATACGAACAGGAGAAGAGGTACGGCTTTCTACCCCCACGATTTGTGCTTCATTGGTCAGAAAGCCTTTCATTTTCCGCCCAAAGTCTTTGAAGCCGCGTCGTAACCGTGCTGCAATTTGAGGAGGTAAAACCTCATCCATAACCACCGAGTGAAGTCCAGGCTGATAAGAGGTAGGCAGGAGTTCCTTGGAATATTTTTTCTGTGTAAAGTCGAGCAGACGCTGAGCAGGTGCTGCCTGAGAGTTTCCCGCCAGCGTACACGCATGACGCTCTACCGACTCCTGAAAGCGCATTGCCGCTAGTGCCCCGTATTGCTTAAAGTCTTTCCAGTCGCTTTCATCCACCGAAACGACAATTCC
>CAZNAK010000066.1:7904-9446 GCA_964570645.1 uncultured Cytophagales bacterium
GAGACATTCCATTGACGACAACTTCCCCCGCAGTGGTTGCGGAAGGCACCATAAAGCCCCCCGGGCACATACAAAACGAAAAAACGCCTCGCTTTTCTCCTTTATAATTCGCTTGGGTTTTGAGCGCGTAAGGCGAGGGGGGGAGATACCCCTCGCGCTCCTGTCCGTGATACTGAATGTGGTCAATCAGACGCTGCTGATGCTCTACCCGCACCCCTAATGCAAAAGGCTTGCTTTCGATACGAATACCACTTTCCTGAAGCTGTACAAAAATATCCCGTGCCGAGTGCCCTGTCGCCAAAATCAACGCGCCTGCCTCAAAACGCGCCCCAGAGGCTACTTCAACGCCTTGCAGACGGTTCTGTTCGACCAAAAACCTCGTCACACGTGTGTTAAAATGGACCTCCCCGCCTGCCTCAAGGATGCTTTCTCGCATTTGCGCCACAATGCGGGGTAATTTATTGGTGCCGATGTGCGGCTGACTGTCCAAGAGAATTGTTTCGGGCGCACCGTGTGCGACAAAAGTTTGTAAGACTCGGTTCCACGATCCTCGTTTTTTGGAGCGTGTGTAAAGTTTTCCATCCGAGAACGTGCCTGCTCCACCTTCCCCAAAGCAGTAATTTGAGTTGGGGTCAACGATATGGCGGCGGCTGATATTAGCAATATCGCGCGTACGCTGCCTTACCTCTTTACCTCGTTCCAAAATGATGGGTTTCAGACCAAGTTCGATCAAGCGAAGTGCGGCAAACGTACCTGCAGGCCCCGCTCCGACAATCAGTACTGATGGGGCATCCTTAACGTTCGGATAATTTGGGGCGGGAATCACCGACGTAGCAGGTTTTTCGTTCCAGCCCACCTCTGCCCGCAGTTGTACCTTAACGGGTGCTTTTCGAGCATCCACGGAGCGATTCAGTGGGCGTACCCAAAAGTCAGGGTCGCTTTCCGCTTTCATCTTCCGACGGACAAACTGCTCAAAGGCTGCCAGATCGTATCCCACCTCGGGAGTAACCCGAAATTCCATCGTCTTCTTCATGAGACAAAAATACAAAAAAAAGACTTCGTCTTTTTTAGGCGAAGTCTTTTCCATAAATGCTAATTCTTGAGGTGTTTAATAACCATCAATCCCTAAAGCTTTCATCGTCTCTTTGTTCATGTTACCAACAGGAAGGTTGTTTTCCTCTTGGAAACGACGCATTGCCTCACGAGTACGGCTACCCATCACTCCGTCAATTGGTCCTGGATCAAATCCTTTTGCCTGAAGTGCTTGCTGAACTTGAAGGATTAAGTTGCTGTTGATGTTTTCTTTGCAAACCACTTCAACCCATTTAGTCAGTCCACCTACTTTGACCAATTTGCGTGTAGAAAGCTCTTTGTATTCCGCAGGGATCTCTACATCTTCTGTACGTGCTGCTTGGGCCAATACCTTACGACGCACGATATTGTATTTACCGGGAACGTCAACAACTTCTGTTTTTGCGTCCTCTACCACAACGCGCTTTGTAACGGTACGGTACTGTGCAGGAACTTCTACCAAGCAAAGAA
>CAZNAK010000067.1:0-8049 GCA_964570645.1 uncultured Cytophagales bacterium
GACAAGTGGATTACGCCAAAAGTGGTAGAAACGTTTGAAGGCAAGCTAAAAGCGATGGATCACCCCGTCGAAACGTATATTTTCCCTGCTGACCATGCCTTTGCCAACCCTACCAGCCCTCGATACGACGAGGAGTCTGCAACTAAGGCACGTGCCTTAACACTCGATTTCCTCAAAAAAGAGATGAACCTCTGATAGTAGGTGTTTTTGGGAGTAAAGAGAGGCAAGGAGCTTGCGCTGTTCTGCCCTAATTCTTTTTGGATATTCGTGGTTATGGCAAAAAAATATCGCTGCGTTGCCGAGTTATTCGGTATTCCGAAGAGGAAGCTCCTGCAACTTTTTGAAGATTTTAGGTAGAAAGATTGTCCTTTCCGTAACCTTGTTCTTCTGATTAGAGTTCATAGACATCATGGCGCAAAAAGAAAATCATAGCGGCAGAATTTTCGATATAAAGACCCTGCAACGGATTTTTATCTTCGTAAAGCCACACATCCACACATTTTATCTGATTATTTTCTTGACCATCCTTAAAGGGATAATGGCACCGCTCCTTCCTATCTTGGTCAAAAAGTCAGTTGATGATCATATTTTAACTACTGATTTTGAGGGACTCAACAAAATGGTGCTTTTACTGGGCTTGCTTGTTGTAGCGCAGGTAGTCATGGATTATTCACATACGTTTTTTTCGGGGAAGCTAGGACAAAACGTTGTCAAAGACATTCGGATGGGCGTTTTTCGGCATATTATCCAAATGCGCTTGCAATACTTTGATCGCACCCCTATCGGACGACTCGTTACGCGAAATGTCTCTGATATTGAAACCCTTTCTAATGTTTTTACGAACGGGCTGGCAAATATTATCGGCGACGTATTGCAACTCGTCTTTATTCTTGCCGCAATGTTTTGGCTTGACTGGCGGCTCACGCTTGTCACGATGTCCGTCCTGCCTTTCCTAATTATTAGCACGTACGTTTTTAAAGAAAAGGTGAAGGCTGCTTTCAGCGATGTCCGAAATGCTGTTTCTAACCTCAATTCCTTTGTGCAAGAGCACCTGACGGGAATGTATATCGTCCAGATTTTTAATAGCGAACGCCGAGAGTTTGCCAAGTTCGATGAGATTAACAAAGAATATCGCTCAGCAAATATCCGTACGGTATTGTACTATTCGGTTTATTTTCCGGTGGCAGAAATTGTGACGGCAGCAGGCAAAGGGCTGCTGGTTTGGTACGGAGCTAAGCAGGTACTGGGTGCAGAGCTTGAGTTAGGGGTTTTAATTGCCTTTTTGATGTATCTGGATGCCTTTTTCCGTCCCATTCGCATGATTGCTGACCGTTTTAACACCCTTCAGCTAGGGGTAGTGAGTTCAGATCGTATCCTAAAAGTCTTGGATACACAGGAGCGCATAGAACAAAGCGGCACGTATGCTCCTGCAAGTATCAAAGGTAAGGTCGCGTTCAGAAACGTCTGGTTTGCTTATAATGAAGAGGAATGGGTCTTGAAAAACATAAATTTCACCGTGTCTGCGGGAGAAACAGTGGCCTTGGTAGGGGCTACGGGGGCAGGAAAATCTTCAGTCATCAACTTATTGAGCAAGTTCTACGAAATTCAGAAGGGAGAAATCAAGATAGACGATCGTTTGGTGGACGACTACAAGCTGGAAAACCTCCGTACACACATCGGTGTAGTTTTGCAGGACGTATTTCTGTTTTCGGGATCTATACACGAAAATATCACGCTAGGAAATAAAGAAATTACCCGCGAGCAAGTGGTGCAGGCGGCAGAGCTTGTAGGAGCGCGAAAGTTCATCGAACGCCTACCAGGGGGCTTTGATTATAAGGTAATGGAACGGGGTGCAACCCTTTCCGTAGGACAACGCCAACTCATTTCCTTTGTGCGGGCGATGGTTTATGATCCTGAAATCTTGGTGCTCGACGAGGCCACCTCTTCGGTGGATAGTGAAACAGAAACCCTGATTCAGGCAGCGATTGACAAAATGATGCGAGGAAGAACTTCGGTGGTTATCGCTCACCGTCTGGCAACGATCCAAAAAGCCAATCAGATCATCGTCTTGGACAAAGGTGAGATCAAAGAGGCGGGTACACATGATCAGCTTCTTAAAGCAGAAGGTCATTACGCGGCATTACACGACATCCAGTACCGTGAGATGGCAGTAAAGTAAGGGTCTTAACGCTACAATGCGTGTCGCTTTTCGTGAAGTCGGTATCACAAACCTGACTCTTAATTGGCTTTATCCTAGATAACAACAAAACACTTCTCTTATCTTCCTGTGGGTTGCTACTTATTTTGTAGCTTTGCACAAATTTTTAAAGCTACTTAAATTACAAATATGCTCACAGTCTCTGACGTATCCCTACAATTCGGTAAACGTGTTCTTTTTGACGAAGTTAACATAAAGTTTTCTCCCGGTAACTGCTATGGTGTAATTGGCGCAAATGGCGCAGGAAAATCGACGTTTCTCAAAATCCTTTCTGGCGAAATTGACCCTAGAACGGGATCGGTCTCTATGGGACCCGATGAGCGTATGGCAGTTTTGAAGCAAAACCACTTTGAGTTCGACGAAGAAACGGTTTTGGATACTGTCCTGATGGGACACAGCACGCTTTGGAATGTAATGAAAGAAAAAAACGCGATCTACGAAAAGCCAGACTTTTCGGAAGAAGATGGCGTTCGTGCTTCTGAGCTTGAGGCGGAGTTTGCCGAGATGAACGGCTGGGAAGCGGAGGCGGATGCTGCCGCCCTTTTAAATGGCGTGAATATCCCCGAAGATATGCACGATCGCAAAATGGGTGAACTCACAGGACAAGAAAAAGTACGAGTTTTGCTCGCACAGGCACTTTTTGGAAATCCTGATTTATTACTCCTTGACGAGCCTACCAACGACCTTGACGTAGAAACAATTCTTTGGCTTGAGGACTTTCTGGCCGACTTCCGAAATACGGTTATTGTTGTCTCGCATGACAGACACTTTTTGGATGCCGTTTGTACGCACGTCGTGGACATTGACCATTCTCGCGTTCAGCTTCACTCGGGGAACTACACCTTTTGGTACGAGTCGAGTCAGCTTGCCGCGCGTCAGTTAGCGGACAGAAACAAGAAAAACGAAGAAAAACGTAAAGAGCTTCAATCTTTCATTGAGCGATTTAGTGCCAATGCGGCTAAATCCAAACAGGCAACAAGCCGTAAAAAGCTCCTTGACAAACTCAAAATTGAAGATATTAAGCCCTCTAGCCGCCGTTATCCGGGAATTATTTTTGAGCAGGAGCGCGATGCAGGCGATCAGATTCTGAACGTTGAAAATCTCAGTAAGTCGCATGAAGGGGAGCTGCTTTTCTCGGATATTAGCTTTTCACTTAAGCGTGGCGATAAGGTAGCCGTGATTTCAAAGAGCAGCCTCGCGATTACGACCTTTTTCCGCGTTCTGGCAGGTGAGCTGGAAGCCGATACGGGCAGTTATGACTGGGGCGTGACGATTAATATGGGCTATCTACCCAACGATAACTCCGCTTATTTTGAGGGTGTCAATCTGAGTTTGGTCGATTGGCTACGCCAGTTCTCGGAGGAAAAAGACGAAACTTTTGTCCGTGGCTTTTTAGGGCGGATGTTGTTCTCGGGCGAGGAATCGCTTAAAGAAGCGCATGTCCTCTCGGGAGGAGAAAAAGTCCGTTGTATGCTTTCCAAGTTGATGCTCCAAAAGCCCAACTTCCTCATTCTGGACGAACCAACCAACCACCTTGACTTGGAGTCGATTACTGCATTCAATAACTCGCTCAAAACCTACGGAGGTAGCCTAATGATGACCTCACACGACCACGAGTTTATGCAAACAGTTTCCAACCGCATCATCGAAATCACGCCAAACGGAAAAATTGACCGTTACATGGAATACGATGAGCACATCGTCGATCCTGAGATCAAAGAACTTCGTAAGGAAATGTACGGGCAAATGGTGAAATAAGCTAAATGCCAAAAAAGTTTCGTCGGGTTTTGGGTATTTTTTCTAAGAGAAATAGTTTGCAACCGAAAAAGATTTGAGTCAAGGGTGAAACCTTTTCGTTGCAAAGTGTCGTTAGGAAAAGAAAACCGCTGCTGCTTTGCATATCCATCACCTTAACGCCAAACTCCATTCCCATATCCTGCAAGAGCAACGTTTTGACCCCATCACAGGGGAAGTGCTCAAGGCGGGGGATGAAGTGGTGTTTTGTGCGGTTTGTCAGTCGGCTTTTCTGGACGAAAGCTGGAACTACATCGGAGGTCAACACTGCAATCAATCTGAGACACTTTCGTATCCTCCTACCCCTCGAAAAGCTCTCGCGCTTGAAAAAAGAGAAGCCTACCCGCCCATCTACAAAACCATGTGGGACCCATACGCGGGAGTCCGCTGGGAGCAGGTCGCCAAGCTAATATTTGCAGTATTTCTAGTTCTGATGCTCTTTCGAATTGTCGGGAGTATGGGACAGCCTGATCCGTATGCGCCCGACCAGATCACAGTTGTCGCCAGCTCGTATACGGATACTCCTCGTCCAGCATCGCCTGTTTATATTCTAAAGACCCAAGAGCTTGACGCGCCTCAGGAGCTTTTTTTGAATGAGGTTGGGTACAAACTGAAAAAAGCCGAGACAGGGAAGCTCAACTTATTTCCTCTCGGAAAACGAGTTAGTGAAAACTATACCTTAGATCAGAAAGATGATGTGCTGCTTCGGTGTAACGGCACTCAAGTGCAGCTCCTTCAGGTACAGCCCGCAAAAAGTGAACTATTACCGATTACCGAATGGCTCCCCTTTTCGGATACAGCCGTTGAACTCAAGTCAGTAAGCTTAAGCCCTGATCACACAAAAGCGGCCTTGGTTACACAAAAAGGATGGGCTTTTCTTTTTGATTTTATCGAAAAACGTATCTTCAAAACGTGGTTTCTTACGCCCTCCGGAGAAGCCGTTTGGCTTCCTCTGGATGAAGATCACTGGGACATAGTACTTGCTTTAGATGACGGAAAAGGTAAGATTCAGTTTTATGATACGTACAAAATGGCTAGCCAAACAGTATTTTCGTACACCGAGGATGATATAGTGAAACTTAGCCCTCAAGGAAACGCATACCTTACCTGTTCGCCAAAGGGAGGAATTCAAGTCTATGACCTTCAGTCAGGGTTCCCTAAAGGTAACTTCGTGGTTACCCCTTCAATGGAGGTGAGTGTCTCTGAAGTTGAATTTAGTGTTGCGGGGAACTACATTGTAGCTAGTGGTAAGGTGCTTAATGAAAAAGAAGACCACAGCTTCACGGCGATCTGGGAGTTGCCTGCTTTCCCATAATTTTTCATATCTTTTTGCCCTCATTCTGATTAAAATCCTATCTTTCATGTACACTCATCATCTTGATCCTCACCGCCACGCCCACCTGTTTGAAGAACAACGCTACGATCCCATCACGGGAGAGGTGCTAAAAGCGGGCGATAAAGTGGTATTTTGTGCCTGTTGTCATTCTGTATTTCTGGATGAAAGCTGGGCGTACATCGGGAAGCGACATTGTAACCAAAGCCGTACATTAGCTTATGTGCCGACACAAAAACAGATGTTGGCACTCAAAAAGCGTAAAGCCGTTACCTCAAAACCGCATCGGCAGACAACGGATTACTTTCAAGGTCAACGTGTACAGCGTATTCTTGTGCTAGTAGCGGTGTTATTTACCGTCTCATTGTTATTTCGGATCGGATCAAGTATTTATATTGACCTTAAAACACAAAAAAGCCGGGCGGGACGCTTTAGCATTCAGACGGATTTTGCGTACGAAAAACGTACGCTTGACCGTGGTGATTACTACGCTGCCGAAGGAAATTATCCCTTTGCCTTACAAGCTTACGAAGAAATCCTTGAGTATAATCCTAACTACCAACTTGCCAAAGATCGTATTTCTGGAATCCGAAATGCGCTGGATCGTGCCCAAACACTAGCAGAAGAAGAGTTTAGAAGGCAAGCCTACGAGGAGGCACGTATCTACTACGAACAAGCCTTACGCTATGACCCCGAAAGTCCTCATATTTTGGGTCGCCTTAACCAGCTTGACACCAAGCAAGCAGTTGATCGTATGGCATATTTGCCGCTTTCGATCAATGATCCGCATGAAATTACACTCGAAGGTCAACGGTACTGGATTCAAGCCCGAAAGCTGCATGACATTAGCTTTAACCTTGTGGAGTCTGGGACAAAATATAAAAACTACTTTGACCAAAAAGGTCATATTTCGCTATTCTATGAACATCAAAAAAAGCAACTCGGGATTGAGGAGAAGACTACACACGAAGTCCGCTTACAGCCGTTAGAAACCCTAGAAGGTGCGAGCGGATCGGTACAGAACTTCAAAGATAATGGCGTGCATGATGCCCGTCTGCGCGAGGACGGAAAAGAAGTACTCCTCCAAAACACCTTAGGCGAATGCCTCATTATTGCCCTTGAGACCCAAAAAGTAGTTAAAAAGCTAAAATTTTCGCCTGCCAGCATGGTTGTTTGGCAGCCTCGGGAACGTAGGCACTACTGGTCGCTAACGATTCGAGAGAACGCCGAGTCTGCTCTTTATGAGTATCAGATCGCTAATAACGATACACGAACGGTAAGTAGCTTTCGTACCATTCCGTACCCTAAAGATCATATTGCTACCCTTAGCCCTGACGGGAAGTCTTACTTGACCGCTTCGCCCGAAGGTGTCATTCGAGTCTATGACCTCAAGACGGAGCGTCTCGAAAACGTATATAGCGACGGAAGCCCAATAGAGCGCATTAGCTTTAGTACCGATGGCAAATACCTCATTGCATGTCATGGAAATGGAAATGCGTTTCGGGTTTGGAAACGAGTAAAGAGGAAGTATTCGGGTATCAAATAAGGCAAAGAGCTTACTATTAGTCACCTGCTTTTAGCTCCTCTATTGCTAGCCAAGCCAGTAAGCCTGCTCCGATCGGTAAAGCGTCTTCGTCAATATCAAAGGTCGGCGTATGTACGCCCGAAACAATTCCTTTGGCTTCATTTCGTGTTCCGAGTCGGTAAAAACAGGAAGGACGTTCCTGTGCAAAAAACGCAAAGTCCTCCGCTGCCATCCAAATATCTAAATCTGCTACATTTTCCTCTCCCAGGTACTTGATGGCGGCAGTTTTAGCACGCGCAGCCGTTTCGGGGTTGTTGAAAAGGGGAGGATAACCGCGTCGGATTTCAAGGTCTGCTTTTACACCAAATGCCGTCGCCAAGCCCGAAACAATATTACGAAGGTGTTGGTGTGCCTCTTCGCGCCAGTCTGAGTCTAGGGTACGAAAGGTTCCCGCAACCTCAACACGATCGGGGATGATGTTGGTCGCCTTGTTACCCACGGACTGAAAATGTCCGAAGGACAGCACTGAAAGATGTCTTGGATTTGCTTTCCGACTAACAATTTGCTGTAAACTTACAATCATTTGTGCCGTGGCCGTAACAGGGTCATTGAATCGTTCTGGCATAGCGGCATGCCCTCCTTTTCCATGCACGGTTAGGTATAATTCATCGGCACTTGCCATGTAAGATCCACTACGAAAACCAACCTTTCCGACAGGTAAATAAGGCATTACGTGCTGCCCTAACATCGCCTGAGGATCGGGGTTTTCGAGTACTCCAGCTTTGATCATCTGTGAGGCTCCTCCCGGAACTTGTTCTTCACCGGGCTGAAAAATGAGCTTTATAGTGCCTTCAAACTGATCTTTGAACTTTGAGAGAATCCGTGCTGCTCCGAGCAAGGAAGTGGTATGCACATCGTGTCCGCAAGCGTGCATTACGCCCTTATTCTCAGAGCGGTACGGCACGTCATTTTCCTCTAGTATCGGAAGTGCATCCATGTCTGCCCGTAGCGCGATGGTTCTTTTTTCAGGATTTAGTCCTTCAATAAGCGCGACTACGCCTGTTCCCGCAACCCCTTCTTGTGGCCAGAGTCCTAAAGCAGTAAGCTCTTTAGCTACAAAGGTAGCGGTCTCATATTCTTGAAATGAAAGCTCAGGATTTTTGTGAAGGTGATGACGAA
>CAZNAK010000067.1:8059-9388 GCA_964570645.1 uncultured Cytophagales bacterium
TAATTCATCATGAATTTCGTCGGAAAATTGTCGAATATTATTGGGAAGGCTCATAAAGTCTTTACGGTTTTTATTATGTTAAAAGCGGCACTTTTTTGCTACACATTCAGTTAAAGATCAGTATTTTGTTGTTTGTATGAATCATTTTTTGAATCGAATCTGAACTTATGCTTACTTACCTGACACCTGGACCATCCGAGTTGTATTTTACAGCAGATCAGCATATGAAGACAGCTTTACGAACAAAAATAAGTAGTATTTCACATCGGAGTACCGAATTTAAGAAAATCTATGCACATACAGTAGAGCAGCTTCGAGTTTTACTCCAAGTTCCTGATGACTATGTAGTGATGTTTTCGGCGTCAGCAAATGAAATCTGGGAGCGTTTGTTACAAAATTGCGTAGAGGAACAAAGTTTCCACTTCGTAAATGGCGCGTTTTCAAAAAAGTTTTTCGATTTTGCAAGACAGATGCAAATTGATGCCAGCAGTGAGGAAGTCGCCTGGGGGCATGGATTTGACACGTCAGGTCTTACTATTTCAGAAAAAACCGAGCTAATTGCTCTGGCTTTGAATGAGACAAGTACTGGCGTACGTTTTCCTTCGGGGGATTTAGCAACGGTTCGTCGCCAATATCCAGAAAAGTTACTTGCCGTAGATGCAACCTCGGCACTTCCAACGTTTGAATTGGATATTACCAAAACAGATGCCGTGTACTTTTCAGTGCAAAAAGGCTTTGGTTTACCAGCGGGTTTGGGTACCTTGATTGTCAGTCCACGCATGATAGATAAAGCTAGAAAGCTCGAGGAGAAAGGGAAAATAACGGGTACATATCATCGTTTGACTCAATGGGCGAAGCGAAGTTTAGAAAATCAAACACCCGAAACGCCTAATATTTTGGGAATCTATCTGCTCGGTAAGGTTTGTGAGGACATGAATACGAAAGGAAGGGCGCAAATTCAGCGTGAGGCAAAACACAAGTCTGAGCTTTTGTATTATACACTAAACGAGCACCCCTTTTTACGTCCTTTTGTAAAGGAGAAGAAGTGGCAATCGAAGACTGTTATCGTTGCGGAGTTGGTAAACACCAACCACACAGTTTCGGACTGGATCACGTACATTAAAGAAAAACACGGCCTGCTCCTGGGAACAGGCTACGGAAAATATAAAACACAGCACTTACGGGTTGCGAACTTTCCGACGCACTCCAAAGAGCGTATCGAGCAACTGTCAGATATCCTGAACACTGCTTTTGACTAGAAAGACTTTCGTGTTTCTCTTCTTTTTAAGGTAGAAATGGGATAAAGTTACCTTAAATGACTCCACTACA
>CAZNAK010000068.1:0-6270 GCA_964570645.1 uncultured Cytophagales bacterium
GGAAGCCGCCTTTAATCCGAAATTATACGGGTTTCTTGAAAAAACAGACCTTGAGGTAACCGTTTATGTCGATCGGCATCCCGTTCGGGTACGCGCCATGTACCTACCGCCCGAGGTTTTTGGTACCGTACCAATGTACTTTTTAACCACCAATATTCCTGAAAACGATTACCTGGCCCGCACCATCACCCACAAACTCTACGACTCCGAAAGTAACGCCCGCGTCGCTCAAAACATCGTTTTGGGAATCGGCGGAGCGAAAATTATTGACTTACTGGGCGGCGTAGATGTGTATCATCTCAATGAAGCACACGCACTTCCTGCTGCTTTTCATCTGCTTCAGCAGCTAGGAAATGCAGAAAAAGTCAAAGAAAAGCTCGTCTTCACTACCCATACGCCCGAGGCAGCAGGCAACGAAAAAGGAAGTTTTAAACACCTCACGCGGATGGGATTTTTTGCCAACCTCCCCTCCGAAGAGATGCGCAAAATTACAAAAATCCAAGAAGATGAGTTCGACCATACACTGGTTGCCCTGCGGATGGCACGGAAAGCAAATGGCGTATCCAAGATGCACGGCCAGGTAGCGCGCCAAATGTGGAAACCTTACCAGAATACGGGAATTTGCCCGATTACGCATATCACCAACGCCCAGAACAAATCCTACTGGGCCGACCGTGAGCTTCAGGAAGCGGCTAAAGAAAACAATGACGAGCTACTTTTGGCACGAAAGCACGAACTCAAACGGTTTTTATTTGATTTTATCGCTAATCAGACGGGAAAACTCTTCGATGAAAAAGTTCTGACGCTAGTTTGGGCACGACGTTTCGCCGAGTACAAGCGAGCAGAGCTACTCTGGCACGACGAGGCTCGTTTCCAGAAATTGATTGAAAACACAAAGTACCCTATTCAAATCATTTGGGCAGGGAAACCTTACCCCACCGATCATGGCGCAGTACACACGTTTAATAAGCTCATTGCCCGCCTCGAAAGCCTCAAAAACTGCACAATCCTGACTGGCTACGAGCTTTATCTTTCAAGGCTTTTAAAACAAGGCTCGGACGTGTGGTTGAATACGCCACGCATTTTTCGGGAAGCTTCGGGTACCAGTGGAATGACCGCCGCCATGAACGGTTCTATCAACTTTTCGATCCCCGACGGCTGGATTCCTGAGTTTGCCAAGCACGGAGAAAATACTTTTTTGATCCCACAAGCGGGTGGCTCCCTCCCCCGCGAAGAGCAAGACCGTCTTGATGCTGAAAACCTATACCGTATCTTGGAAGACGAGATTTTACCCTGCTACTACGCTACCCCCAAAAAGTGGCAGGCAATGGTCAAGAAAAATATCAAAACGGTAACCCCTGCCTTTGGCGCAAATCGTATGGCGGACGAATATTACACCAAACTTTATGAGGCATGAAAGAAATCTGGCGTGGACTTTTCTTGTCTAATCGGTTTTTTGCATCAGGCAGCATAGCGGTTTTCCTATTTGCGATGAGCTTTGGCTTTTCATGGTTGTTCTATGCAGCACAAGTTTTCTGGTGGGGCTTAGTGGGTTTGACAGCGTTTGAAGTCTATCAACTCTTTATCAAGACCCCAAAACTAAAGGCCGTCCGTAAGATGCCCGAACGAATGTCTTTGGGCGACAAAAATAAAGTAACGATTACCTTTGAAAACACAGGACAGACCCCGCTACCTCTGACCGTTGTCGATGAGTTACCCGCGCAATTCCAGAAGCGAGATTTCTCATTTCCTGTTTACCTTGAACGCAACCAAGAAACCACGGCTTACTACCCACTACGCCCCGTTTCGCGTGGTACGTATCACTTCGGACAGCTTCACGCATTTCTGCAAGGACAGTTTTGCCTGACAGAGCGACGATTTACTTTCCCGATTGAAGATGAAGTTTCGGTGTACCCTTCGGTCTTACAAATGAAAAAATACGAACTCATCGCTTCTTCCAAACTCGCCCAGGCATATGGCGTACGGAAACTGCGACGAATCGGGCATAGCTATGAGTTTGAACAGATCAAAAATTACGTACAAGGAGACGATTATCGTAGCATAAACTGGAAAGCCACCAGTAGGCGGAGTCAGTTAATGATCAACCAGTTTCAGGAGGAAAAATCGCAACAAATTTATGCTATTTTGGACAAAAGCCGCTCGATGCGGATGCCATTCCATGACCTAACACTCCTAGATTACGCGATCAACGCCTCATTGGTTATCACTAACCTAGCCCTAAGAAAGCAAGACAAAGCGGGCTTACTAACATTTTCGGATCGCCTTGGACCGCGTGTATTGGCCTCGCGCAAAAAAGGACAGATTCGCCGTATCCTTGAAACACTTTACCGCCAGAAAACGGAGTTCCCGGAAGCCAACTTTGAGCTTTTGTATCAGGTGATTCGTCGGCAACTTAACGGGCGTAGTTTACTGCTACTCTTCACTAACTGCGAGAGTATTTCCGCTCTGGAGCGTAACCTTCCGATCCTGCGACGGATCAATAAATTGCATCTGCTGGTCGTGATTGTGTTCGAGAACAGTGAAATCCAAGAGTTCATCGAACAGCCCGCCGAGGAAATGGAGGAAATTTATACACAAACGATTGCCCAGAAGCTCGTCTCGGAAAAAGAAAAAATGTCTTTGCTGATGAGTCAATACGGCATTCAGAACATTCTTACCACGCCCGAAGACCTTTCGATGGACACCGTGAATAAGTATTTGGAGTTGAAGTCAAGGGGGTTGATTTAAGGAATAAATGTTGTTCTTGGATATGGAAGATGTGCTTAACTCATTGAAGCAGTTGTTTTGTGCCGTGTTATTTTTCGCCAAAAAACAGAAAAATTACCTAAAAAAGATCAAGTAATTGGTGTTGTAGTCGGTACAGAGCTTGAAAAAAAGCGTAAAACAAGCGCTCCGAATTTTACAAGGTATCAGACAGTTATCGCAAAAATAAGTAGGTATGCAAAAGCCGTATATCATCAACCACGTACAGGTAACGAAACAAAGCTTGAAGTTAGATTAAATCACGGAGGATAAGTTAATGATTCCAGATGTTCGTAACCTTTTGAAGAAAAACTAGCTAGGTAATACCCTACTTCAGCACATCCTGAATTTTCTCCTGCATCTGATCGATAAACTGTGGTGCCATAGTGCGGGCAATCTGCATGATGTAATCGTAGAGGGTCATCAAGCGGTCATAAAAAACCGTTTCGTGTATGGGATCTTTCGGGTTATTTCCGTCAATGAATCCCACATAAGTCAGAATAGCCATCAAAAAACTCAGCGCAACCAGATATTTTAAAACCGCGAGGATCATCCCGATAAAATTATCAAGGGTATCAAAAAAGGTGAACTTTAGGATTTTCTTCAGTATGCGCCCAAAGCCGATGATAGCCATTACGATCACGAAGTACAAGATGATAAAAGCGATAAATGGGCCTGCTTTGGGAACGTCAACACTAGCGATGAGATCCTTGAAGACTGTGTTGATGAGAAAAATGGATAAAAAAAGTGCTGCAATGAGTGAGATCGTAGAAATAAGCTCCACCAAGAAACCCTTCTGAAAACCTCGATACGCTGCCATGATCATAAACCCAACGAAAATCACGTCGAGTAAGCGAAACTTTACATCAGGTAACTGGACTGTCGTTCCACCCGTACCCGTATCTAGCAATATGAAGAGTAAATCACTCATTGGGTTGTTTTTAGTTTGATAAGAGTTCTTTGACGATACGGGAAATATCCTTGTTATTTGCCTTACCGGCTAGTTGCTTTGTTGCTGCTCCCATCACTTTACCCATCTCTTTTGGGCTTGTCGCACCAACCTGCGCGATGATCGCTATAAGTTTCTCGCGTAGCTCTTCTTCACCCATCATCTTTGGTAGAAATTCTTCAATGACAGCGAGTTCAACACGTTCCGTCTCCGCAAGGTCTTCACGCCCTTCCTTCTCATAAATATCCAGAGAGTCCTTGCGTTGTTTTGCCGCCTTCATCAAAATCTGCATTTCTTGAGCTTCGGTGAGTTCGGTGGCGGGTCCTTTTTCTGATTTGACTAAGAGAATCTGCGACTTCACGGCACGTAAAGCTTGCAAGCGCAGCTTATCCTTGGCTTTCATGGCAGTTTTGATCTCCGACTCTATTGTTTGCTGTAAGCGCATAATTCTGATAAAGGTTAGCCGTCAAAAGTACACTTTTCTACTTTTTTTATCAAACCAAAGCGTAATAAAACACGAAAGCGTTGCCCTTTAGCTTCCCCATGCGTACTGTTTTCCGGGCATGGCGCGTACCAACCCCCGAAACTCCATGTTCAGCAACAGAGAAGCCAGTTGATGCACAGGGATTTCGGTACGAAAAGATAATTCATCAATTTCCATACTCAGGATGGGCTGCAAAACCTGATAGATACGCTTTTCTGGCTCTGACAAAGATTCCAAATCTACACGCGAGGGGGCTTCCGCCTTGGTTTCTATATCCCAGTTGAGGAGCTTTTCGATGTCCTCGATGCCTGTCACCAAGTGTGCCTGATGAGTTTTGATTAAGTAATTACATCCCCTCGAAAACTCCCTGTTGACCTGCCCTGGAACGGCAGCAACATGACGATCATACGAGTTGGCAATACCTGCCGTGATGAGTGCGCCGCCTTTTTCACCAGCTTCCACAACTAGCGTAAGCTTAGTCATGCCCGCAATAATGCGGTTTCGGGCAGGAAAACGCCGTGCATCAGGACGCGTACCCAGATGCTGTTCGGTCAGCAGCCCCCCGCCTTCAAGTACCATCTGCTGTGCTGTGGCATTGTGCAAGGCAGGATAAATAATATCCATGCCACCCGCCATTACGCCAACCGTCGGAAGGTCGTGATGGAGTGCGCTCCGATGCGCCTCAATATCAATTCCGTAAGCCAAACCACTCACGACTAAGGGCTTATACCGTGCGATGGCCGCCACAATATCCCGCGTAAAGCCCTTCCCGTACGAGGTAGCTTTCCGCGTTCCGACGATGCTGATGTTTTTTGGATTATTTAAGTCGGCATCGCCCTTAAAAAATAAGACAGCAGGAGCGTCAAAGCAGTGTTTGAGCAACTCGGGGTAGCCTTTGTCGGTGTAATGAAGAATTTGAATATCGGCTTTTTGTACTTTTTCGATCTCCTCATCGGCACGTTTTAGGGCAGCATCTCTTTCCGATAGAATCAGCTTTGCCATACGCTCGCTGATGCCGTCAATGCGTTGGAGCTTTCCTGCTACGGATTCAAAAACAGCTTTTGCTGTCCCACAATGACTAACCAACTTTTTGGCGGACTTTCCACCTATCCCCGGGATTAGTGCTAGGGCAATATCAAAGCGTCGCAGTTCCTCATTCATGCTTTTCGAGGGTTGAGTGTGAAGGCTTCGCGTTCAATGCCATGCGTATCGCGCAGCCAGTCTTGAAGAGCCAAACCCGTTCCCCTATCCCAAGGAGCGACTTTGGTTATGGGAACGATTTTATATGTGGATAATTCGCTGGTATCCAGACGCACTTCACCTTCGGGGACGCGCACGTGATAAGCAAGGATCAGTTGATTGTTTCGATAAAAGGGATAAATTCCGATAAAACGAATAAGCTCGCCTTCCAGACCAATTTCTTCTTTCACCTCCCGCAAAATACCGTCCTCGGGACGTTCTTCACGCTCCAAAAAACCCGTTACGAGTCCGTAAAAATGCAAAGGCCAGCCAATACTCTGCACCAAAATCACGGAGTCACCCTGCTCTACTATGGCTGCTAACACCGTAATCGGATTTCCCCAATGGATAAACCCGCAACTTTTGTCTGGGCAGACCTTTCGTTCGTATCCATTCAGTACTTTTGTTTGTAAGGGCTTAGTGCATTGTGGACAAAAGTCATATTTCATAATTTTCTTCGTTTAAACGTTTCCTCTACTCGCAATATACCGCCGTATTATAAACCGCCCTAACGTTTACCGTCGCTCCCCTTCGGATGACAAACTCGCTTACGCCAACTTCCGACTTTGGACTCCCCCAATCATACGTATATCCCAGTTGTGTCCACGGGTAGCCGCTACTTTCTGTATAAGACTTACTTTTGAGTTCGGTGATCCAATTTTGATGTTCCTTTGCAATCGTCAGATAAGGTGACTCAGGAAAGTCCACCTCACAGGTCTGATCCGATACCTCAGGGTCTGGGCAAGGGCGGAATAAATCTTCGGGCTTTACCCAAAGCTCCACAAAAAGCGTTTTCCCGTTATTGGGAGGTAAGCCCATCAGTTGCTCTAGGCGT
>CAZNAK010000068.1:6280-9375 GCA_964570645.1 uncultured Cytophagales bacterium
TTGCCCAGATCTCTCTGGAAAGGGTTATTTCCTTTCCTATTTGCTCGGTATATCCGTCCCAACTTGTCCAAGTAAGCATCAAAAAACGCCCTTCTTCGTCGCGCTTTAGGTAAGTGTTATCAGGAGTTAGGCGGAGAAGTGCTGTCGAGATTTCTTCAGGCTGCGCAATAGAGGCATCTTGAACTGAGGATTTGTAAGCCGCATCCAAGTTCTTGTTGACCGAAAGGCGATACGCTGACTGGCAGCCGCAAAATGCCATCAATAAGAGCAGAAAGAGATACTTTTTCATGGCATCGAATATATCATATTTGAAGCTTATTCCAAACTATGGGCATTCATTTAGCGCAAAAGCTGCTTTGCCAAATCATCGAAGGGCAGGGGCTTCTGGAAGAGTGAATCCGAGTAAATATGTGCCATCAGACGCAAAAAACTAGGGCGACGGTCAATCCAAATCAATTCGATGAGAACGTTACCGTAGTGCTGATCGAAGGGTGGACAGGTTGAGGCTGGCTTTGGGGGCTTCAAATAGTGCTTATCAATGGTTTCCTCGTAATTCTGACGGGCAAAAACGCGCCTTCCTGAGGTGTAATGAAGGTAGCCTAACTTCTGGACGCGATCACGGAGTAAGTCAAAAAGGTGTTGAAACTGTATGGCGGGAAGCTGTTTGGGATAGGTAATCGCGATGCCATTACTTTGTGGAGAATTTAAAATATGCACTTCGACTTTGCTTCCCCCAACATTTTGTTGTTTCAGCTCATAGCCTTGCCGAACTTCCTTGAGCAGCGTATGGTACGTACCGTTGTTCAACCACTTCCAATAACTCTGATGATCTTGTTCGTTGCGTCGCAGAGATTCTTCGAGGATGGGTAGGTTTGAAGGGCGGTTCTTGGGGAAAATTTGTTGTAATATCTTATCGAAATAGTGCATAGTCACAAAACTACTCACTGAGGATAAAGGTTTTCTTTGGGACTCTAAAAGGCTTTAGTTATCTTTCGTCCTGGTTTCTCTCTCATTCAAAAAGGTTGTAAAAGGACGAATTACTCCAAATTTTCGTTGGCTAATTATGAGCATACGCATACTACACTTACTGATAGTTCTTCTGGGAATGACACACTCACTTTGGGCGCAGGCGGATTATAGGCAGCACACCGTCAGGGAAGGCGAGGATTTATTAGGAGTAGCACGACAGTACAGCGTCAATATTGGACAGCTATTAAAGGCAAACCCCAGTACGGCGTATGGTGGGCTCGCTGAAGGCGAAATTTTATATATCCCGCAAGTCAAAAAAACACCCGTAAACGACGGCAGCAAAAAGCTAAAGGGCTATCAGGTCAAGTCGGGCGAAACCCTATTTGATATTTGCCAGCGGTTTCGGATGGATATGGACGAAATCCGAACGTTAAACGCGCTTCCTACCGACCAACTACAAGCAGGGCAGCGGCTTGTTGTCATAACAGACGTGGTGCATCGTGATTTTTTTGAAGTTGATGAAAATATGCTTCGCCCCGAAAACACCCGCACAACCATAGTGGATAAGGTCATCCTACATGAGCACATCGTAGAACCCAAACAAACGCTTTACAGTATTGCCAAACGCTATAATATTTCTTTGGAAGAACTAAGAAAACAAAATGGGTTAGACGAAAATTCCGTCATTCATATCGGCGATGTGCTACGAATTAAGGAGGTTAAGCGAGTCGTTGTAAAAAAGCCTAGACAAGTTATTTATGCCCGTACTGAGGTGGAAGAACCTACCGAAAAACTCATTCATGAGTCGGGAATCGGGATTCGGATTCGGCAGCAGCGTGAAAGCGACCAAAAAATTGCTCTCCACCGAAACGCCAAAGTGGGAAGCTTTATCCGTGTTCAGAATGAAAATACGGGGCGTTATTGCATTGTTCGTGTGATCGGAAACTTCCCCGCCATTCAAGCCAACCGCGATGTAGTGATTAAAATCTCGGAGGCAGCCTGCCGCGAGCTGGGCGTTGTCAATGACCGCTTTCCGATTGTCGTTTCGCGTCCGCAGGAGGAAAACTAGGTGCTTAGTCACGCCCAACGTCTTTGGATGGGAACACCGAAAACGCAACTTTTCGCCGTTTTTGTCTCTCCTGACTTACAATTACGTATTTACGCCCGCTTTCAGTTCCAACACCGTAATCTCAGGTAAAATACCGATTCGTCCCACGTAGCCAATAAATCCAAAGCCACGGTTCACATACAGATATTGATTTTCGTATTGGTATAAGTCTGCCCACTGCTCATAGACGTACTTTACAGGACTCCAACGAAATACCTCGCTATCCACGCCAAATTGCATTCCGTGGGTATGTCCGGAAAGCGTGAGGTCAATGTCTTTGAAGGCATACTTCTGAATATTATTGGCCTTGTAATACTCCATGTAGTCCTCGGCTTTAGATCCGTTTATTTGCGCATCCCAATGGCTTGGGTCATGGGAAAGAAGTATTTTCACAGGCGCATCTTCCGTCCCCTGATAGGCTTTTTCGAGGTCTCCGTATTTGGCAAAACGTCCTTTTGCCCCCCAGTTTTCGATACCGATCACAGCTATTTTTTCATTATCGACCTCCAGGAAACGATGCTCGTTCATCAGAATATCCCAACCCATATGACGGTGTGTGGCGATGAGGTCTTGAAGGTTTCTTTGTTTCGCCTGCGCGGATTCCCAAGTCACGTAGTCGCCATAATCATGGTTTCCGAGGACAGAAAAAACACCAAAAGGCGCTTGCAGCCGACTGAAAATATCTTGGTAGCTTTTCATCTCAACCGCCTTGTTATTCACAAGGTCGCCTGTAAAGAGGATAGCGTCAGGTTTTTCTGCCAAAATCTTGTCTATTCCTCCCGAAACCGCTGTCTTATTATAAAAGCTCCCCGAGTGTACGTCTGAAATCTGTACAAGTCGGATGCCGTCAAATGCTTTTGGAAGATTAGGCAGGTATAAAGTGCGTCTGCGTACTCGGTAATCGTGTGCACCCGAAATAATCCCCCAGCTTGTTGTCACGACAGGAATGGTCATGGCAACCAATCCCGCTTTCATCAAAAACTCAGAACGCGGAATGGTGTTTCCACTAGAGGCTTCA
>CAZNAK010000069.1:0-9355 GCA_964570645.1 uncultured Cytophagales bacterium
TTCTTACGAAGGCGAGGTTATCTTAATAAAGCCCTTTATTTCTCTCAAAGTAGGTCGATAAATAAAGTAATGGTTTAGTTAGTATTTGTTTATCAACCAAAAATAAGGTTATCAAAAGCCTTCCAATACGTCCCTTTTCATCCAAAAATGGGTGGATTGTCTCAAACTGGTAGTGGGCAATAGCGATCCTAATCAAATCAGGAACATTGATATATTGATTGTGAATAAACTGCTCTAGGTCGCTCATTAATTCCTCCACGTATTGCTTTTGTGGTGGGATAAACTTCGCGTCGAGCAAGCTACTACCTCCAATCCAGTTTTGACTCATACGAAATTCACCTGGAAGTTTATGTTCACCGCGCACACTGTTGAGCAATATTTTATGTGTCTCTTTGAGCAGACGTGATGATATAGGCAGTGTTTCAAGTTGTTTAATGGCGGTATTCAAGGCTAAGATGTAATTATTGATCTCTCGCCAGTCGTTTTTACGTTCTGGTGGAATTTCTTCCTCATTCATTAGAGCCTCATCGATCTGTGTTTGTGTACCCTCGATCCTACTTGATAGGACTGCCTCTTGGGTGACAGGTAATTGGATAAATAAATCAATATTGGGAAAGAAAAGAGTTTAGTTCCCCTAGTTTGATAGCTGCCTTCTCAACGAGCTGATTCAGCTTTTGATCTTTCCAACTCCACTTGTCGTTGATTTTGGAGGAAACAAAGTACTCATATCCCGAAGAGCTTCTTTGAAAATGTCCTGACTTATAATTCTCTAGTTCAATTACAGAATTTTATATTACTCATTACAAAATTAAAGTACAATATAGATTTTTGTATCTCAAGTTACAGCTTTAAATAGAGATATAAGTTTTCATATCTCTACTTAATCGCTTCATACAACACTGTATGGATCCGCTCCCGAATCCGCAAACTTGCCAGCCGATTGTAGCGAGACGAAGGGTAAACGCGGTTCGAGAGGAATACAAAAACGAGGTTTTGGTCTGGATCAGCCCAGGCACAGGTTCCCGTAAAGCCCGTATGCCCGTAAGTTTTGGCTGAGGAAAGTTCCGAAGTGGGGTACTGTTGCCCAAAGCGAGGTTTATCCCAACCCAGTCCACGACGGCTGCCCTGATACTGCTTTTTTGAAAAACGATTTACGGTCTTGGTATCAATGTAATTTTTACCCCCATAGGCTCCCCCATTAAGATACATTTGCATCATCATCGCCACATCATGTGCCGTTCCAAAAAGCCCTGCATGCGCACTTACTCCCCCGATCATCGCCGTTGAGTAATCATGCACGTAACCATGCACCAGCATCCGACGAAAATAGCTATCGTCCTCCGTCGGAACAATACGTACTTTTTCCATCTCCCAGAGTGGACGATATCCCAGAGCATCTATTCCCATAGAGCGATAAAAACGTGACTCCACCAAGCGATCCATAGACTGTCTTGTAAGCTTTTCAAGCATTTTTTTGAGGATAAAAAAGCCCGTCGAGCGGAGCCGCCGCATTCGAGAATTGCGTACCCACTGCCAAAGCGTATCTTCTATGTCTGTGGGGGCAAAAACAGACTCCGTAACCTCACAACCAAACTCGTCGGAGCATTCGGTTCGATAATATTTCGCAAAAAGCTCATCCCCTCCAAATGTCTCGTTCCAGCCCGGCATGTGCGACTGTAAGCCCGCCTGATGACACAGTACTTGCCTGAGTGTGATGTACTTCTTATTCGTATTTTTCAGTTCGGGAAGGTAAGTAGAGACCCGTTCGTCCATTAAAATCAGGCTATCGTCATAAAGCTGCATGATGGTTGGGAGGGTGGCTAGCACCTTAGTCAGCGACGCTAAGTCATAAACGGAAGCATCCGAAACAGGCGTTTTCTGGTCGTAGGTATAATGCCCGTAATTGCGGTTGAGAAATACTACACCGTTTTTTACACCTACTACTTGGCAGCCAGGAAAAGCCTTTTTTTTAATCCCTTCTGCCGCAATTTTATCTACCTCTGCCAAAACCTGGCTGTTTACTCCCACCGACTCAGGCACGCGCGTATGGCGTAAACGCGGCACATAGGCGCAGAAGTTACCCGTTCCTTCGGGTAAGCCCGCCGAGGGGGAAACGGGTAAGGTCGCTTTGTTGGTTACTGCCCCAAAAAGTACCTGCGGAACCGCCTGCTGCATGAGGTCATGGTCAGAATAAGCGGCTACAAGATAATTTTGTTTCTCGAAAAACTTCAAGCTATACGGATTCCCGAAGACAACCAAAACGACCTTTGTTTTGAGGGCGAGTGTATCCAAAAAGTCGCGGGTACGCTTTGGAACGCCCATCGACTCAGTGACTTGATACTGATTTACCCCAAAAAGTCCAACAACGACCACATCGCGGTCTTTGACCTTATTATATACCTTATCATAAAATGCCTGCGACGAGTTCTTACTTATCATTGCATGATGAGAAAACGAAGCATACTTTGAAAGCATCGTCTGGAAGGCATTTTCTGGTTTGTTATGAATCACCAATGAGGCAAAGTCCAGGGAATCCAACTCTTTGAAGGGCAGTAATTCGCAGTCATTTTTGACGATGGTAACGGCTTTTTCGTAAAGTTCTTCTTCCAAGCGGAGGGCTTCTGGCGTATGTAAATGCTGATACAAGCTATCCGTTGTGATCTTTTGAAACGGTTGATGCAATCCTGCGCGATATTTTGCCCGCAAAATGCGCCGTACCTTATCATCTAGGTCTTTGTAGGCTAGTGTACTGTCTTTGAGTGCTTCTTTGATTGCCGTAATCGCCCTGGGCACACTGAGCGGATAGAGCAATACGTCGTTCCCTGCCAGCAGAGCCTGTACTTCTGCATTACCTGCCTCGGCATTGTTAGCAAGGCCTTTCATATTCATGGCATCAGTAAATACTAAACCTTGAAAACCTAGGCTATCGCGAAGCAAACCATTGACAACAGCGGGGGAAAGCGTCGTCGGGCGGTTTGCCGTGCTATCGTAAGCGGGAATATTCAAATGAGCGACCATCATACTCTCCACCGAATCTCGAATCAGGGCACGGAAAGGGAATAATTCGATGTCATTCATGCGCTCTTTGTCATGGAGTACCGAAGGTAAGGTCAGGTGCGAGTCTTTATCCGTATCACCATGCCCAGGAAAATGTTTGGCATTGGCCAGTACGCCCACGCTTTGCATTCCCTTTGCGTAGGCGGTACCGAGTCGTGCTACGCGCTCTTTGTTTTCGCCGAAGGAGCGCGTTCCGATCACAGGATTTTTGGGGTTACTATTCACATCGACCACGGGCGCAAAGTTTACGTGTACGCCCACGCGTTTGCATTGCCTTCCGACCTCCTGTCCAAACGCATAGATAAGGGAATCGTCGTTTGTCGCGCCCAAAATCATTTGGCAAGGGAAGCTGATGGTATTATCCAGCCGCATCCCAAGTCCCCACTCCCCATCAATGCCGATCATCAGCGGAACCTTGCTTTTGGTCTGAAAGCAGTTTATCATCTCAATTTGCTTTCGAGGCGTTCCCTGAAAGAAAATCAAGCCACCGAGGTGGTACTCTGTAATCATTCGTTCGAGGTTGGCCGTGTGGTTCTGGTCGCGGTTGGAGTAGGCGGCCACCATAAAAAGCTGCCCAATTTTTTGGTCTAAGGTGAGCGTGTCCAGTAAGCTGTCTGCCCAGACAGTACGGCGTTGATCTTCGAGAATAAGGCGTTGGCGTAGGGCTTCGGCGCGGCGTACGGAGTCCTGCACCAAGCGTTCCCGCTCGGTTTGTGTTTGCGATACGCAATTACCCGCAAAAAGCGGTAGGAGCAAAAAGATGAAGAATATTCGTTGCATATCTTGAAGGTAGGACGTAGGCAGGGCAAAAGCAATTTTATTGGTTACGGATTAGCTTACTAAACATAAAAGCCACGCTAATAAAGTTTTGTAGTAACCGACAAAAATGAACGTTAGCTTATTTTAGCCTCATCCCCGGCCGCTCCTCAAAAGGGGGGAGTACCGCTTGTTTTCAAAAGTATTGTTGATCAGTTATTTACCACTATTTTTTTTTAAAAAAAAGATGTATCTTCTCCCCTATGAAAGGCACAATTAAGGCTTCGTTTTTTTGTCAGGTACTCAGATAAAGTTTACTAAATGTACTTTTTGTATATTCAGCACATAAACACATCACTACTAAGATATGCTCGTATTTTTTGATCTTCCGCAGACCCATCAGGGCTTGCTTCCCCTTACCTTTACGCGCCCACTGAGCGAACTTCGGGTTGGCATTCTCACCATCCGCGAAAAGTGGCAAAAGCACTTAAAAATAAACAGCTCTTCCTATCTAACTGCGGACTGGCTCGCCAAAAGTTACCCCTTTGAAAAAGCAAGTACCTTCTGGTACATCAATGGTGCGATTTGTCCTACGCCTGAGCTGGTGGAGGTGGTACGTGACCTGAGAGAGGGAGAAATATTAGTCGATAAACACCAAAATGTCCTTGCTATCCATACAAATACCGTGTTGGAAGAAGCCATTGAAGTCCTGGACTTCCCGTCTGATGATGCCAGAAGGGTTGTCTTTCGGCAGCAGTTTACGCACCTGCATCGCCCCTGTGATCTTTTTATGAATAACCGAGATGAACTTGTGCTGGACTTCGCCTTATTGACCGAGGGCAGAGTAAGTCAACCCCTAGAAGACCCCCATACGAGAGCTTACAATACGGCACAAATCTTCTTGGAGGAGGGCGCAACCGTACGTGCGGCTGTTCTGAATGCCGATGCGGGTCCTATTTATATCGGCAAAAACGCTGAGGTATGCGAAGGCAGTGTTATTCGGGGTGCGTTTGCACTAGGCGAGCGGGCGGTATTAAATATGGGAACCAAAATTAAAGGTGACACCACCATCGGTCCTTGGTGCAAGGTAGGTGGAGAGATCAGCAATTCTGTTTTGATTGGATATAGCAACAAAGGGCACGAGGGGTTCTTGGGTAACTCTGTGCTAGGCGAGTGGTGTAACTTAGGAGCCGACACGAACATATCGAACCTGAAGAATAATTACTCCGAAATTAAAGTCTGGGACTATGAAGTAGAGGACTTTAAAGCCACAGGTTTAATTTTCCATGGACTCATTATGGGGGATCATGCCAAAAGCGGTATCAATACGATGTTTAATACGGGTACCGTCGTAGGTGTGGGGGCAAATATTTTTGGGGGTGGATTTCCTCCTAAGTTTGTGCCTTCGTTTAGTTGGGGCGGAGCATTAGGCTTGCAGACTTTTCGTCTCAAAAAGTTCTTTGAGATGGCAGAGCGTATGATGCAACGGCGTAACCGTGAAATCTCAGCGGTAGAGAAAAAAATGCTTACTGATATTTTTGAGCATACCCAAAGGTATCGGGGGCAATAAAAAATAACAGTAAGTTTGCAGTCATGGGCAAAAACCCGTAAAATGACTTCATACTTTAACCCAAAGAGAATTTATGCAACGCGAAATTACGGGCTGGCATAGTCCAAACCTTAATAAACAGATGGAAATTGCGGTTTACGGACACTACGGACCAGCCGTTTTGATGTTTCCGAGCGCAGCCGCAGACTTCTTGGAGTATGAGCGATTTTACGTGATTGACGGACTCAAAGAATACATTGAAGCGGGGAAATTCAAAGTATTTTCTATAAATAGCATTAACCGTGAGGCTTGGCTAAATAACGGGATGCCAGGCAGGTACAAGGCGATTCGTCAGCAGCAATATAACCGTTACATCGAAAACGAAGTCGTCCCTTTTATTCACAATCATTCCAACGGTCTTGTTCCTATTTTAGCTACGGGCGTTTCTTTGGGTGCTTTACTTTCGGCCAATGCTTTTTTCCGCCGCCCCGACCTGTTTAAGGGCGTACTTGCCCTAAGTGGTTCGTACGACTTGAAGGACTACACAAAAGGCTTCTACAACGAAGATGTTTATTTTAACTCTCCCATCGACTACCTTTCTAGTGTGCAGGAAGGCGATTTGCTACAAAAGATGCGAGACGATAAAATCATTTATATCGTCTCAGGGCAAGGCAACTACGAAAACCCGGATCGTTCTAAGCAGTTTTCGGCTTTACTAGCGCACAAGGGAATCCCGCACGAACTTGACCTTTGGGGACACGATATGCCACACGACTGGCCAACTTGGCGACGGATGTTCCCTTACTTCTTGGGACAGAAAATTTCATTTTGATGCAGACCATTGCGGAAAAGATCATCCACTTCTACAAAACGATTGACTTTCAGGGTAAACTTCCCGAAAAAGTACGTCTCCTCAACCCTTTCAAAGATAACCCCAACATTTTACCCATTTTTGAGGCGTTTTACACGAAGTTTTACGGGGATAATAAACCTCGTAAACTCATTCTGGGAATTAATCCTGGGCGGTTTGGAGCAGGACAAACGGGCATTCCTTTTACGGACTCCGAGCGGCTCGAAAACGATTGCGGCATCCCGATGCCTGTTCTCAAAACCCGCGAGCTGTCTGCGGTTTTTGTGTATAACGTCATCGAAGCCTACGGCGGAGTAAGCGAGTTTTACGATCAATACTACATTTCTTCGGTTTGTCCGTTGGGATTCACGACACAAAACAAACGCGGCAACTGGGTGAATTATAATTATTATGACTCAACCGCCCTCACCGAAGCCGTGTATGACTTCATTAAGGAATCACTCCTCACACAAATTAGTTTTGGACTAGAGACAGACAGGGTATTTTGCCTCGGGACAGGGAAAAATTTCAAGTTCTTGAACGCCTTTAACAAGAAAGAAAAGTTGTTCGGCAAAATCATTCCCTTGCCGCACCCGCGCTATGTGATGCAATACAAAACCAAAATGAAAGATACCTATGTGGAGAATTACTTGGCTGCCTTACAATAACCCTTTTGAAGTTTTTGTTTGCCCGTGATCAGATCAAGAAAGAAAACGTAAAGTACAAGAACAGAACAATCCAGAGGGCATCCATAAAGTGCCAATAAAGCAGTAAGAGAGTAAGCTTCATCTTCTCGTAAGGATTTGTAACTGCAATCAATACCTTAACAGGGTCGTGATGAATACGGTTGATCTTAACATATTGCACGGCAAGAAATATCAGACCACCTAAAAAGTGAATAATGTGCAAGCCTGACATGATATACAAAAAGGTACCCGATACGCCAGAACTGAGTTCAACGCCCGCTGAGTGAAGTTGGATCCAGCCATATACCTGTGAAGCGGCAAAAGCAACACCAAGTCCTAAGGTCGCCCGTAAATAGCGACGCATCTGCAAAAAGTCATCTTCATAGAATGAAAGCTTTGCCTGATGTAATGTTAGGCTACTCAGCAGGATGGCACAGGTACTGACCATAAACGCCATCGGAAAACCGTACTCCGAAAGTGCAAGCCCCTCTTTCTGATTATAGAATTGAAAGGCGAAAAGCAACAGCAGGAACATTGCGGCAATACCGACCAAGGCGGCATACATCATTACAATGTAAGGGTGCTGACGCTCAATGCGTTCAAGGTAGCTAATAATTTGCTTTGATTGTGTATCTTTCTTGGTTGCCATGGCTATTTGTATGCTTTTGCTAGTAAGACGTAATGGTGCAGATAAATCGTTGCGTATAAAGATACAAAAAAAGGCTAAAAAAGGAAATTTTACAATGTTTTTCAGTTATTTCCAACCTCTTCGGGGTTCTTTACGTTCTAAAGATACATACAAGTCAGACATAGACCATGCTAGATTACCTCTACTACAAATTTAAAGAAACTATGGGAATGGGCAGCAACGAAGAGCGTGCTGACAAAATCGTGGAACGTTCTGTCGGATGGTCGCTTGGTGCGGGACTGATCCCAATACCCGTAGCTGATATGGTCGCCGTGACCGCCATTCAGGTAGATATGGTTCACGAACTCTGTAAAATTTATGATGTCGATTTTCGTCGTAAAAACCTTGAGACCTGGTTAAATACGTTGGCGGGAAGCGCACTTCCAAAATTGGGATCGCAGGCTATCAAAATGATTCCAGGTATTGGGGCAGTCATCGGTGGAGTAAGTATGGCGGTTCTTTCGGGTGCCTCAACCTACGCGACTGGGCGTGTTTTTATGGCACACTTCGAGAAGGGCGGTACGTTAGAAGATTTTGACGTAGATGCCTTCAGTGATTTCTACAAAAAAGAGTTTGAGCGCGGTAAGCAGTTTGCCCGCCAAATGCAGGACGAAGTAACAAAACGCGGTAAGGCGACCTACGATGAGTTCTCACGAGCGGATGAGGTAGAAGTCGAGTATGACGTAAATCAGAATACGTCCCAGCAAAAAAATACCCAAGACCCGCTTGACCGATTGAATGAGTTGATGGACTTGCGGCAAGAAGGAGTGATCACAGAAGAAGAGTTTCAGCGTCTGAAAGCAAAGCTCTTCGAGAAATTTTAGTGCCTATGCCTTACTCGCAAACTGCATCAACGGAGAACATCCGTTTTTACGAAATGATGGCTCCGCGCAAGTTTTTGGAGCTTGCAAAGCTAACAGGTTTCGATACCAACCCAGACCTCAAATTAATCTATCCGCAGCTTCAGGAATGCAAACGTATCGCTGAACTTGGAGTGGGGTACGGACGTTGCGTGTTTGGGTTACGTAACCTTGGTTTTAATGGAAAAATTTATGCCGTTGATCGGATACGAATACTCCTAGACCGTATTCAGGATTCTTTTGACGAAGACGTAGTCCCGCTCCTTCAAGATATTTGCAAATTAAACCTTCCCGAACCTGTCGATGCTATTGTTTGGCTGTGGTCGGGTATTCTGGAACAAGAACCTGATGACCAGCTTATTTCCCTCAAGCAAATCCGCAAGAACCTCACTCCTGACGGAAAGCTTTTCGTGGATAGCCCCGAGGATAAAATTAGATATGTAGGCAAAAAGCTCAACCAAAAGCACATCCGTGTCGAGATGGAATGGGGGGTACTAGATGGCTACCTACCCTATCGCGAGGATATGGAGTACATGGCGAAGGAGGCAGGCTACTCCGAGCTGGAAGCAATCCCCTACAAATCCGAAACAGATTTAGACCGCCTGATGTATGTGCTCTCCTACTAGCCTTTTTTAGGCTTGTGCACACAGACTAATCTTTGGTTTTGTAAACTAGAGACGCTTTTTTTACGTTGGAAAATATTGAATACCTATCACATCATGTTCCGACAACTTCTTTTCCTACTCTTGGCTTGGTCGTGCGCGCTTCTGAGTACCGCACAAGACCTGCCCGAAATACCAATCACGGCATATCCACAATTTGACGGAAAGTCATTTGGGTACATCTCCTGCATTGCCGCCGACCGAAATAACAACATCTGGATTGGTACACGCAAGGAAGGACTGATCG
>CAZNAK010000070.1:0-9294 GCA_964570645.1 uncultured Cytophagales bacterium
ACCCGAATCGGTCTATCTCTTCACAGACCGTGGCAGTAAGATCAAAATGGAGTCGCGCGGGCAAGGAAAGTATGTGCATACATTTAAGAATGTGCAGCGTCCTTTTCGTTTTCATTTTGAAGCATCGGGCTTTAGCTCGTACGATTATGAGCTAAAACTTTTGGAGCGCCCTCACCTGCGAGGCTTTCAGGCGCGTCTGAACTACCCTGCTTACACAGGCAAACGCGATGAACGGGTAGAAAATACAGGTAATCTAATCGTTCCAGAAGGGACTCAGATTGAGTGGATATTTAGTGCGCGCCAAGCCGAAACAATGAATATCTATTTTGACTCAGATAAGCAAAGCTACCCGGTTACGTCCAAGAACGATGAGAACTTCACCTTTGGTAAGCAGATTCGTAAGTCGGGTGCGTACCAAATTAACCTTAAAAATGCTGTTAGTCAAAACCGTGATCCCATTGCTTACTACCTTCAAGTTATTCCTGACGAGTACCCCGAGGTAAACTTACGTCAGTATGAGGACTCGGTCTTGTATGATTATTTAATTCTGGGCGGTAATGTCGCGGACGACTATGGCTTAAGCCAGCTAAACCTACGTTACAGGGTGACGGACGAAAACGGCAAGCCGCTTTCGGAGGACCATAAGGTGCAAAAAATTGAGTTTACGTCTGGCCCTACAAGTCAGGAGTACTTCCATCAGGTAGATGTCGCTAGTCTTGGGTTGAAACCAGGACAGCGCATTGAGTATTATGTGGAGGCGTGGGATAACGACGGCATCAACGGAAGTAAACGCAGCCGTACAAGCGAATACCGTTTTGCTATACCAACCAAGAAAGAACTACGTCAAGAAATTAAGCAGGAGTCCTCGAACACCGAAAAAGGCTTGGATAAAGCTCAAAAGAAGGCAGAAGAACTACAAGATAATATGAAAGCCTTGCAAGATCGGCTTAAAGGAAAAAAACAGCTTTCGTGGCAAGACAAAAAAGCCGTTGAAGAACTCATCAAGAAAAATGAAGAGCTTAAAAAGCAGCTTGAAAACGCCGCACAAAAAAATGAAAAGCTTAATGAGCGGCAGGAGCGGTTTTCGGAGCAAGAGGAACGCATCGCGGAGAAGGCGGAGAAACTTCAAGACCTAATGGATGAGGTACTGGATGAAGAAACACAGAAGCTCTTTGAGGAGCTTAATAAGCTACTTGAAGAAAATTCGGACGCGGATGATTTGCAGAAGGTACTCGATAAACTCCAGTGTAACAGCGAGAATATCGAAAAAGAGTTAGACCGAACGCTAGAAATGTTTAAGCAGCTTCAGGTCGAACTTAAAATGGAGGGGCTTAAAAATGATCTTGAAGAACTTGCCCAAAAGCAGGAAGAGCTTGCTGAGGAAACCGAGCAACTTGACCAAGAGCAAAACCAAGAGGCGAAAGACCAAAAACAACAAGACGTACAGAAAGAGCAAGAAAAGCTCAATGAAGAGTTTCAGGACTTACAGAAAGAAATGGAAGACCTCCAAAAAGAAAATCAAGAACTGGAGCGACCCAAAAATATGGACGATATGAAGTCCGACTCACAGGAAGTGGAGCAGCAGCAAGAGCAAGCACAGGAGTCACTTCAGCAGCAGCAAAATCAAAAAGCCGCCCAACAGCAGCAAAAGGCGAGCGGAAAGATGAAAAAGATGGCAGGCAAGATGGAGCAGATGATGTCCTCGGGGGCGATGCAGCAGCAAATGGAAGACTACGAAACCCTTCGTCAAATTCTGGATAACCTGATGACACTTTCTTTTGATCAGGAAGAGGTTTTGAAGGGCTTTGAGCAAGTGCAACAAGCTGACCCAACCTTCTTGGAACTTAGCCAGCGACAAATCAAGTTGCAAGATGATGCTCAGATCGTAGAAGATAGCCTACGCGCATTGGCAAAACGCGTTATTCAGATTGAATCTTTTGTTACCCGCGAGCTTACAACAATGAACGACTACATGGATCAGTCCATTGAGGCGGTAAAGGAGCGTCGCCCACGAGTAGCAACAACTAAGCAGCAGCTTACGATGACCTCGATCAATAACCTAGCACTTTTACTCAATGATGTACTGGATCAGATGCAGCAAGCTATGGCTAGCATGATGCCCGGTCAACAAATGGCAAACAAAAAAGGAAACTCGCCGAGCCTCTCACAGATGCAGCAGCAGCTTAATGACCAGATTAACGGCTTGAAGAAAAGCGGTAAAACAGGACGTGGGCTTTCCGAGAAGTTGGCTAAATTGGCGGCACAGCAGGAAGCCATACGAAAGGCACTCCAAAAGGGTATGAAGAAAGGTGGTGAAGGTGGAAAAGAAGACGGTGGGTCGGTCGGAGAGCTACTCAAAGAGATGGAAGAAACCGAAGAAGATCTAGTAAACAAACGCCTCACGGATAAGCTTATTAAACGGCAAAAAGACATTTTGACGCGACTTTTAGAGTCAGAAAAGGCAAATCGTGAGCGAGACCAAGACGAAGAAAGAGAGTCAGAGCGCGGTAAAGCTAAAAAACGAGAGTTACCGCCTGCCTTCGAGGAATACCTCAAACTCAAAAAGCAACAGGTCGAGCAATTAAAAACAATTCCTCCTGCCCTGAGTCCATATTATAAAAAGGAGGTACACGAATACTTTCAGTCCCTTAAAAAATGAACGCATTAAAACTTAAAATCCCCTCGCTACTAGAAAATGTTCGTATTGTCGAAAGCTTCATCGATAATGCTCGTGACGAATTTCGCTTCAACGATGATATTTACGGTAATATCATGGTTGCAGTTACCGAGTCAGTAAACAATGCTATCAAACACGGTAACGGTAATGATAGTCAGAAACTTGTCTCATTGGCACTTATTGTCCACGAAAATTATCTTTTGTTTCGTATTCAAGATGAAGGTAAAGGGTTTGACTACGAAAACCTGCCCGATCCAACAGCTCCTGAAAACCTGATGGAGCTGGGTGGGCGCGGTATTTTTTTGATTCAGCAATTAGCCGACGAGACCAAGTTTCTGGATGAGGGCAGTACGATTGAGATGAAGTTTAATTTGAATAATGTTACGGCAAAGCTTATCTGATGATCGGTAGCCTGATGTGCTTTTTAGCCCACCTGATATGAAGGTCTGCCCCATATGTCTCCTCCGAAAATGTCAAGCTCAAAGACTCCTGTGACTCACTCGTGTCCGAAACCAATGCTTTTGCACGAACTTGATCTTTTGCCTGATCGTAGCTTGTCCCCCACTGCCCTTTCTCTTTATTTAGAATAACGGTCCAGTCAGTCGATGTGGGAATTGTAAAGAGCGAATACTCGCCTTTAGGAACCACTTTTCCACCAACTTTTACATTCTCACTAAACGAAATCATGGTTGCCTCATTAGCCCCCGTTCGCCAAACTTTACCATGAGGAACAAGTGCCTCACCTTCTTTACCAAAAATAGTTCTTCCTTTAGTACTTGGGCTGGAGTAAGAAACAGAAAGTGTTACTCCATTTGTACTGAGTTTATCATGGGCTTCTGGCGAATGTGACTTCGTGTATATGTACGCGCCCGTTGCACCAGCCAAACCAATGATTACTAAACTGGCAATGAAGATGAGAACTCGATTCATAGAAAAAGCCTTTATTCGTTGGGAAACCCGCTACTTAGCATTTAGTTTTGTGTATGGATTACAAAAATGAGACCGCAAATTGGTTTAGAGGCTTACAAGACCGCATCTGCGCTGTGCTTGAAAAAACAGACGGCAAAGGCACGTTTCAGCAAGATGCGTGGGAGCGCGAAGGCGGCGGCGGTGGTCGCTCACGTGTACTGACCGAGGGGCGTATTATTGAAAAGGGGGGCGTGAACTTCTCGGCAGTTCAGGGTACTCCTCCACCCAGAATGCTGGCAGCCTTGAAGTTAGAGCAGGCCGACTTCTTTGCTACGGGGGTCTCAATCGTGCTGCACCCACATAGTCCGATGGTGCCGATTATCCACATGAATGTGCGCTATTTTGAGATGAGCAATGGTGTGTATTGGTTTGGCGGCGGAATAGACCTGACTCCTCACTACGTCAACGAGGCGGATGCTCGGTATTTCCACGGTGAATTAAAGGCGGTCTGCGATCATCATCATGCGGATTTTTATCCGAAGTTTAAAAAATGGGCAGACGATTACTTTTTTATTAAGCATCGTCAGGAGACACGAGGCATCGGCGGTATATTTTTCGATCATCTTAATGAACAGAACTACGAACAGCCAAAGGCAGACCTCTGGCGGTTTGTGCAAAGTGTGGGTGATGCTTTTGCCCCGATTTACACCTATTTTATGACCAAAAACGGCGATTTACCCTTTGGCGAAGATCATAAACAATGGCAGTTTGTCCGACGCGGGCGTTACGTGGAATTTAACTTGGTTTGGGATAAAGGAACAAAGTTCGGTTTGGACACCGGTGGACGTACCGAGTCTATCCTGATGAGCCTTCCCCCGCAGGCACACTGGCATTATGACTATCAACCCAAAGAAGGTTCTCAGGAGGCGCACACGTTGTCGCGGCTCAAAAAAGGCATAGATTGGAATGCCTAGTCCGATTGGGATAGGCACTTTTTGTTTCCTCCACCTCTTACTAAAACGAAAGCCCTGGATAAAACGCTGTCTCGCCTAACATCTCTTCGATGCGTAGCAACTGATTATATTTTGCCATACGGTCAGAGCGTGACGCTGATCCTGTTTTGATTTGTCCTGTGTTCAAGGCAACGGCAAGGTCTGCAATCGTGGTATCTTCGGTTTCCCCTGAGCGGTGCGACATTATACATTTATATCCGTTTCGGTGCGCTAAGGTTACAGCCTGAATGGTTTCGGTGAGCGTCCCGATTTGATTTACTTTTACCAAAAGAGCGTTTGCAATTCCCTCTTCAATGCCGCGTGCCAGTCGTTTACTATTGGTAACAAAGAGGTCATCGCCGACCAGTTGAGCCTGACTGCCAACGGTTTCCGTAAGTAGTTGCCAGCCCCCCCAATCGTCTTCGTACATCCCGTCCTCGATGGAGAGAATCGGATATTTTTCTACCCAGGTTTTCCAATAATCCACCATAGCGGCAGCATCGCGCTCCTCGCCCGTAGAATCGAAGCGATATACCTGCTTTTTGGTATCATAAAACTCCGAGCTTGCCGCATCAAGGGCGATGAAAATATCTTCTGCGGGCCGAAACCCTGCCTTTTCGATGGCTTTAAGGACAACCTCAATAGCCTCCTCGTTGGAACCCAAGTTGGGGGCGAAACCACCCTCGTCGCCTACGTTTGTGGCGTGCCCTGCATCTTTGAGGACTTTTTTGAGATGGTGAAATACTTCTGTGCCCATCCGAAGCCCCTCTGAAAAGCTCTTTGCACTGACGGGCATAATCATAAATTCCTGAATATCAATCTTGTTATCTGCGTGTGAGCCACCGTTCAAAATATTCATCATTGGAACGGGTAATGTACCTGCGTTTACGCCACCAATGTAACGGAAAAGCGGTAGGTCAACCTCCGAGGCGGCGGCTTTTGCCACAGCTAGCGAGACACCCAACATGGCGTTAGCCCCAAGACGAGATTTATTTTCTGTACCGTCCATTTCAAGCATAATA
Organism: uncultured Cytophagales bacterium; assembly: GCA_964570645.1. Lineage (GTDB taxonomy): Bacteria > Bacteroidota > Bacteroidia > Cytophagales > Bernardetiaceae > DAISIL01. Next base: position 5,601 of record CAZNAK010000070.1, read on the forward strand.
TGGTCGATCAGCCGTTGTTCGGTCACAGAAAGACCAAGTAGCTCGTCGGCAATGTGCTCGTTCACGTTCTCGATGGCTTGATGGACACTCTTCCCCATGTACCGTGACTTGTCACCGTCTCGAAGTTCAAGGGCTTCGTGAATCCCTGTGGACGCTCCCGAGGGCACTGCCGCCCGTCCTTTTCCGCCCGAGTTGGTCTGAACTTCCACCTCAAGGGTAGGGTTACCACGTGAGTCCAAAATTTGGCGCGCATGAATATCTTCGATTAAACCAGTGTGCTTGATAGATCGCATATTTTTTTTGTCTTACTCTCATTCTATGACTTTTTGGAAAAAGCAGGCAAATGAGAAGTGTTATATTTTAAAAGTCTCCGCAAAAAAACAGTTTTTTTGGAGGAATTGAAAACTACGGGAAAGCCGATACGCGTACTCATGAAATTAGGACGATGAAAATAGGCTCATCTGCGCCCTACCCACCACTTTTTGTTCATGGTCAAGAAGCCAACGCTTTCGTGTCAAGCCGCCTGCATAGCCCGTTAAACTGCCGTCGCTACCTACCACCCAATGGCAAGGAATGAGGATCGCGACGGGGTTCTGTCCGTTTGCTGCCGCAACAGCACGGATCGCCTTTTGGCTGCCGAACTGAATCGCTTGCTCTTTGTACGTACGTGTCCGTCCGAAAGGAATATGCTGTAATTCCTTCCATACGGACTGTTGAAACATTGTCCCTAGAATATCCAAAGCGATAGAAAAGCCTTGTCGCGTACCTGAAAAATGCACCGTGACCTCTTGGCGAGCTTGCATCAAATGCTTGTTTTCTGAGAACGAAATGGAGCCGCTAAAGCGTTTTTTTAGTCTTTCCACATCTGGTTCATGCTCCGAGAAGGCAAGTGCCGAAAGCCCTTTTTCGCTTGCCGCAGCCCAAACCAGACCTAGTGGTTTTTCCCAGTGTGTTATCCAAAATATCAATCTGTAAACTCAACAAAGTCATTAATGTACTCGTGCCAAGGCAAGCCGTGCTGGTCAAGTGCATACATAAACGGGTCAGGGTTCATCTGCTCAACATTATAAACGCCTGCTTTCATCCACTCGCCTTTGAGCATCATCATGGCACCGATCATGGCCGGTACGCCCGTAGTGTAAGCGACTCCTTGCCCGCCTGTTTCGTCGTAAGCCGCCTGATGTGAGCAGTTGTTATGGATAAAGTAGTAGTGTGGCTCTCCATCTTTCAGTCCTCTGACATGGCAGCCAATCGAGGTTTCCCCTTCGTAGTTTTCACCCAGAGATGAAGGCTCTGGCAAGACAGACTTCAAGAATTGCAACGGAATAATTTCTCTGCCTTCGTGCATCACTGGATCAATCCGCGTCATGCCAACGTTCTGCAAAACGCGTAAGTGTGCAATATACTCTTCGCCAAAAGTCATCCAAAAGCGGGCGCGTTTGATGGTCGGAATGTTTTTGGTCAGTGATTCGAGTTCCTCGTGATAAAGCAAGTAGGAATTTCTTGCCCCCACGTCAGGGTAGTTGATCATCCGGTTTACGGACAGAGGGGCGATTTCTTTCCATGCGCCATCTTCCCAGTACTTTCCTTCTTGGGTGATTTCGCGAATATTGATTTCAGGGTTAAAGTTGGTGGCAAAGGCCTTTCCGTGATCGCCGGCGTTACAGTCAACGATATCGAGATAATGAATTTCATCAAACTGATGTTTGAGTGCATAAGCCGTGAACACACCCGTCACCCCGGGGTCAAACCCACAGCCCAGCAGTGCCATAATGCCTGCCTCACGGAACCGTTCCTGATATGCCCATTGCCAGCTATATTCAAACTTGGCTTCGTCTTTGGGTTCGTAATTTGCCGTATCAAGGTAGTGAGTTTTGGTTTCCAGACACGCATCCATGATCGGCAGGTCTTGGTAGGGGAGGGCTACATTAACAACCAACGCGGGCTTAAACTTTTTGATGAGTGCGACGACCTGCTTGGGGTCATCCGCATCCACCTGAGCCGTTTTGATGTTTCCACCAGCTTCTTTGGCGATCTGCTCACACTTTGAAAGGGTTCGGCTTGCCAGCATAATTTTTCCAAAAACTTCTGGGACTTGAACCATTTTTTTAATAACGACATTGCCTACGCCGCCCGCACCAATAACCAAAACTCTATGCATGACTTTCTGAGGTTAAAATGAAGCGATGAAGATAGAAAAAAAGTTGGATTATGAAAGGAAAACCGCCTGCGCCTTATCCCATAAAAAAGAAAGCGTGCAATCGTAAAAAGCAAAAACCTTAGTATCTTTGTACCATGAAGGGCAAAAAACTGATACGATTCGACTGGGCAATGAAAAAACTGCTCAGAAACAAGGCAAACTTCGCTATTTTAGAAGGCTTTTTGAGCGAATTGCGGGCAGAGGATATCGTGATTAAAAAAATATTGGAAAGCGAGGGAAATAGAGAAGATGCGGACGATAAACATAATCGGGTAGATATTCTTGTAGAAAACGCAAAAGAAGAGCTAATCATAATTGAAGTTCAAAACAGCAAAGAATATGACTACTTTCACAGGATACTTTGTGGGACATCGAAAGTAATTACGGAATATATTGACCAAGGGGAAGAGTACGCAAAAGTAAAAAAAGTGGTTTCGGTGACGATTGCATACTCTGATTTAGGGCAGGGAAAAGATTACGTTTATCATGGAACGACTCATTTTGAGGGAATACACAAAGGTGATATTTTAAATTTGGCTGAGATTCAAACAAAAACGTATCAGGTAAATGAGGTGTACGAAATCTATCCTGAATACTGGATAATCAAAGTTGGAAAGTTTAATAATATCATTCAAGACAAACTAGATGAATGGATTTACTTCCTGAAAAACGGGGAAGTGCAGGAGAACTTTTCGGCAAAAGGATTGTCTGAGGCAAAAAATACATTGGATCAAATGAACCTCGATGACGAAGAAAAAGCTGCTTACAAGGTATATCTAAAAAAGTTGAGGGATATTGCCAGTGAGCAACATACCAAAATGATAGATGCCAATAAGTTGATTGAAGAGGGAATGGAAAAAGGGATAAAGAAAGGTATGGAAGAGGGGATAAAGAAAGGCATGGAGCAGGGTATAGAAAAAGGAATAGAAAAAGGAATGGATGAAAAAGAAAAAGAAGCAGTTATCGGAATGGATAATAACGACATACCCGTTTCGATAATCGCTAGTTCACTTAATATATCGGAGGAAAAAGTAAAAGCGATCATCAAACTGCATAAAGAGAAAAACTAAACGACGACCCTGAAGCCCTAAATTCCCCGTACCTGTAAGCTTGCTAGTTGCGTAATACTCGGCGGTTTTTTGTCCTTGCCCAGCCAGATTACGACCTGTGCTCCAAGTGTCCACTGGATGATGTTGAGCTTACGGTCGGGAGCAATCTGGATGATCATCCCATCTTCGTCCTCAGCAAACATAGCTAAAGCAAAAAAATATCTCGTCTGGCGTTGCGCCCACAGTCCGATAGAGAGGGGCAAGTCTCTTCGGGGAGTCCAGAATACGTTTGTTCTCCAGAAGGAGTCCGAAACGTTGCGCCGTAGGCCTGGCGTATCTTGAAAGTTTCGGTTAGCGTTAAATGAGATCATCCCCACCAAACTACTCCCTGTAAACTCATGCTGAATGCCGAGACTCGTCTGGATATTTCCTTGAAGAAAGGGCT